>NZ_JBKGLW010000014.1:0-133118 GCF_046555775.1 Citrobacter sp. U14242 | reverse complement strand
TTAAGAATCCGTATCTTCGAGTGCCCACACAGATTGTCTGATAAATTGTTAAAGAGCAGTTGCGACGCGCTTTAGCGCTCTGTCGCGAGGTCCCGTATATTACGTTTTCCTCATTCAGAGTCAAGCATTTATTTTTGCTTTTCTCTACGAGATTCTTAGTAGAACTCCGCTGACCCGGCGGCGTGTAATCCGTTGTTCCGTGTCAGTGGAGGCGCATTATAGGGAGTTATTTCAGGCTGACAAGGGGAAATTTAAAATAATTTTCCGAGTGCGTACTTTTTCACCAAAACAGACTAAATCGCCAGTTTTTCGAGCGTTTTGAAGCCATAGCGCTGCAACACTGGCAATAATTGTTCAGCCTCTGTGGTCATGGCCGTGCAGAATGCCACATTCTCATCGGCTGATTTTGCATCTGGCGCTTCGTGTTCTAATAGCCAGGCCGTTCGACGCGCAATCGCTGCACCGGAATCCACCAGTCGCGTCCCTTCCGGGAGGACTTGTAATAGCTCTTCCTGTAATAGAGGGAAATGGGTGCATCCAAGGACCACCGTATCAGGGGGTTCCGACATCCGCAGCCACGGTCGCAGAATACGGCGCAGTTCTTCCAGCGAGACGGGCTCACCGTGCAGCTTCGCTTCTGCCAGTTCCACCAACTCAGCGGATCCCAACATCGCTATCTGACACTCGTTAGCAAACCGTGCTATCAATTCGTGTGTGTACGAGCGTTTCACCGTCGCGCGCGTCGCCAGCAGTCCTACAATACCATTCGCCGTGAGGCGCGCCGCGGGTTTAATCGCGGGCACCACACCGACAACCGGAAAAGCGAACTTTTCACGTAATGCGGGGAGTGACACCGTGCTGGCGGTATTGCATGCGATAACCGCAAGTGCGAGGGGGTAGCGTTGCTGAACTGCGGTAACAATCTCAACAACACGCTCCACAATAAACTCTTCGCTTTTCTCACCATAAGGAAAGGCGACGTTATCGAAAGCATATATATAGTGGAGATCCGGCAGGAGATTCCGGATCTCATTGTAGACCGACAACCCACCGACGCCGGAATCAAACACCAGCACGGTGGGACGTGAATCAGAAGGTGTAGCTGCCAGACAAGGTGTATTCCCGTCCTGCAGTTGGGTAGCCATAAACTGTCTCGTAATCTTTATCGAACAGGTTGGCGATTTTACCACGAACTGTCAGCTGTGAGGTGATCGGATATGACACTGCCAGATCCCACAAACTCACACCGCCCATTTTTACCGGTTGATAAGTAACGTAGTCCGTATCGTATCGCGTCCCCAGATAGTGATATGTCAGGCCCCAGTCAAAATCATAGACCTGCCAGTCGAGTTGGTATTTCACCTGCTGTTTAGAACGCCGAGCCAATGGCTCGTTGGTAATCGCATTACGCGAATCCACGTAGTCGTAGCTAAGCGTATGCGCCAACGGCCCGGTGTCGAAGTTTGCAGTCGCTTCGATACCTTTAATACGCGCTTTGCCTTCGTTGTAGTACTTCTGAGTGTGGGTGTTGTAGTCGATCATGTCATCGATATCGTTGCGATACCCCGACACGCGCCAGTTAACACCTGATGTTAACCCTTCAAACGCCCCTTCCCACTGCTTACTCTCTTCGGGATCAAGGTTTGCATTGCCGTAATAGCCATGCAACTGACCCAGATTTGGCGCTTTGTAAGATGTGCCATAAGAGGCAATGAAACGATAGCCTTCGATAAACTCCCATCCGGCACTGGTTTGCCATGTACCATGACGACCAAACTCGGAGTTGTCATCACTACGTGCTGCACCTTCGAAGGTGAAGTCACCAAGCTGCTGCAATCCCGTTAAATAGAGTCCAGTATTACGTTGGTCGTAACCGTCCGTAACATACCCAGTGCCTGGCTCCGTAGTTTGCTTTTGCCAGTCCACACCTGCACCAATATTACCGTGGCCAACAACTATGCTGTTTGACCACTGAACATTATATTGCTTCATATCATCCAGCGTGGCCGAGGAATCATAGCGGCCATAGTTCGGATCATAGTTGTAGTCTTTACTGTGGCTGTAGCTCGAAACCAGTTGTGACTGAATAAGCTCGCCATTAAAACGTAACCCAGCGTCCCAGCTCTGGCTATAAAGCTGTCGGGTATCCAGTAGAGCCGAGCCAGGAGAATAATACGAGTCATAATCTGTGCGGTTATCATAACCATAACCACGAACGAACCCGCTCCATGTCTCGGAGAAGTTGTGCTCCAGTGCGCCATACAGCGTCTTGCTTAAGAAACCGTCTTTATCCGGTTGAGCCTGTGCGCCAGTGCTACCGTAGGCCACGACATCGAAGCCTTTGGTGTAGGCATAATCGCCCATCAACGTGACACGCGTATTTTCGCCAAGCTGTTGTTGGGTTGAGATATCGTAATTCTGATACCCATTGCTTCCCACGCCAGCGGTCAATTCCGTCCCTGGTTTTTCACGCGTAGTAATGATATTCACCACGCCGCCAATCGCATCCGAACCATATATAGCGGAACGCGGCCCGCGGATATACTCAATACGTTGCACCAGCGATACCGGGAACTGGCTAAGATCGGCTGAGCCGCTAACTCCCGCTAAATTAAGACGCACACCATCTATCAAAACCAGAACATGGCTGGCGTTAGTGCCGCGAATAAAAATAGACGAGTTTTGCCCCATGCCGCCACTTTGTGCGATATCAACACCAGGCAAACGACGCAGTACATCGTTTACCGAGGTAGATTGCCAGCGATCGATGTCCTGACGTGTAACGACGGTGATGGGTGCAAGTACTGCACTTAGAGGCTGCTGAAAACGGTTGGCAGTAACGACGAGAGTATCTGGGCTAGCATCCTGCGCCCAACCAGAAGATGCCGCAACGGAAAGCGCCGTCAACAGCAACGATTTTTTAATCATTGTAAAGCATCCACAATATAAGAAGGATGCCGCAGGTCCACCGATAGTACGCGATAGTGAAAACCAGATGCGACGTTAGCCGGCAGGTCTTCGGGCTTGGAAGGTTATTCTGGATACCGAATAAAAAGAAATGAAGACTTCCCACCCACAGGCAGTGTCTGCTTTACGCTCTCATTTCACCTTTCCTTACCGCTGCGCGTCAGCTCCAGATTCACACTGGATTCCCTTTTAACTCACAGGACCGGAAAACGGATGCTACAGTTTGTTACAACCTACTGTCCAGACCGGATATCACAATATCGTAAATCATCAATAACTGGACATCTGATGAGCAATCCCTACAATCCCCGCGTACTTTTATTTTTCAGGACGCATCATGACCCCCGAACACCTTCCGACAGAACAGTACGACGCACAGCTAGCTGAAAAAGTGGTGCGTCTGCAGAACTTAATGACGCCATTTTTTACAAAGGCTCCGGAAGTGTTCCGCTCACCGGTTAGCCATTACCGTATGCGTGCCGAGTTCCGTCTGTGGCATGACGGGGACGACCTGTACCACATCATGTTCGACAGCCAAACGAAAAACCGTATTCGTGTCGACAGCTTTCCGGCGGCCAGTGAGCTTATCAATACGCTGATGACGGCAATGATTGAAGGTGTACGCAACAACCACGTCCTGCGTCACAAACTGTTCCAGATCGATTACCTTACCACCCTGAGCGATCAGGCAGTGATATCCATGCTGTACCATAAAAAACTGGATAATGAGTGGCGCCAGGAAGCCGAAGCGCTGCGGGATGCGCTACGGGCGCAAAACCTGAATGTGCACCTGATCGGCCGGGCGACCAAAACTAAAATCGAGTTGGATCAGGATTATATCGACGAACGTTTACCTGTCGCGGGCAAAGAGATTATCTACCGCCAGGTTGAGAACAGTTTCACGCAACCGAATGCTGCGATGAACATTCAGATGCTGGAATGGGCGATTGATGTCACCAAAGGTTCAAAGGGCGATCTGCTGGAGCTGTACTGCGGTAATGGCAACTTTTCATTAGCGCTGGCGCAGAACTTCAACCGCGTACTGGCCACCGAAATCGCCAAGCCGTCCGTTGCTGCAGCCCAGTACAACATCGCAGCTAACCATATTGATAATGTACAAATTATCCGTATGGCAGCCGAAGAGTTTACGCAGGCAATGAACGGTGTTCGCGAATTCAACCGTTTGCAGGGCATCGATCTGAAGAGTTACCAGTGTGAAACCATTTTCGTTGACCCACCGCGCAGCGGACTGGACAGCGAAACGGAGAAAATGGTGCAGGCGTATCCGCGGATTCTGTACATCTCCTGCAACCCGGAGACGCTGTGTAAGAACCTGGAAACATTAATCCAGACGCATACTGTCTCACGTCTGGCGCTGTTCGATCAGTTCCCGTATACGCACCATATGGAGTGCGGCGTATTACTGACCGCGAAATAACTTTTTGTAGACCGGATAGGCGGTTACGCTGCCATCCGGCGCTGTGCCGGGCGCGCTTTGCTTGCCCGGCCTACAAATCTTATTCCGCGATTTCCTGCTTACGGTTACGCACTTTAAAGCCGATCCAGAACACCAGAATCACCGACAGTACCGCCGGGAAGAAGTTAGAGCCAATATCCGGATATTCAGCACGTACAACGGTGCTGTACAGCAGAACACCGAGAATAAAACAGGCTGCAGCCAGGCCCGGTAGCCCCACAGGCATGGTGCGATTCTGGTAACGTTGATGCAGACAATAAACCGTCAACACCAGCGAAATAATCGGGAATACAGAGAATGGCACAATGGAGCTAAACAGCGCCGCGAATGTGCCATTGATCGATAAGCCGGCAACCAGCGCCAGCAGCAGCGTACCTTTATCTTGACCTGACTGTTTCATTGCTCGTCCTTCTCGTTACTCGGAGTGGTGCGTCATCTTCTCTTGTTCACGGCGGTACCAGTAAAATGCGCCTTTTGCGATCATGCGCAGTTGCAATACCAACCGCTCTTCCAGTTGCCGACGCTGTTCAGCGCCAACATCCAGTGCTTCTGCCCCGGCACTGAACACAATCGTTACCATGGCTTCGGCTTGCGCTTCAGTAAACGCGCGAGGCATATGGTTTTCGAGTTCCAGATAGTCCGCAAGTTCCGCAATGAAGTGCTGAATTTCACGCGCAACCGCTGCACGAAACGCTGCAGAGGTGCCCGAACGCTCGCGCAATAATAAACGGAAGGCGTTGGGATTGTTGCCGATGAACTCCATAAATGTTGAGACCGAGGTACGGATCACACTACCGCCTTTGGCGATACGCTGACGTGCCTGACGCATCAACTGGCGCAGCATCAGACCACTCTCATCCACCATCGTCAGGCCGAGCTCATCCACATCGCGGAAATGGCGATAAAACGAGGTTGGCGCAATGCCCGCTTCACGAGCAACTTCTCGTAAACTTAGGCTGGCAAAACTACGCTCAGCGCTGAGTTGACTAAATGCGGCTTCGACCAGCGAACGCCGGGTTTTCTCTTTTTGTTGCGCTCTAACGCCCATCACGATGTCTGAATCCTTCCACATACCTTGCTGGCACTATACCAGAGATTAGGCGGTTGGCATGGCTTTGTGAATGATTGTTTACGCGCAGTTTGTGCTTCGACTTCGCAAAAAAGCACAACGATAATTGGGTTATCCCAACAACGATGTTACTATTCTGTTGCTTTTATGTATAAGAACAGGTAAGCCTGACCATGTCACATTCCTACGATTACGATGCAATAGTAATAGGTTCCGGTCCCGGCGGCGAAGGCGCTGCGATGGGTCTGGTTAAGCAAGGAGCGCGCGTCGCGGTTATTGAGCGCTATCATAACGTCGGCGGAGGCTGTACCCATTGGGGCACAATCCCGTCGAAAGCGCTCCGCCACGCAGTCAGCCGTATTATCGAATTCAATCAGAACCCACTTTACAGCGACCATTCCCGACTTCTTCGTTCTTCTTTCGCCGATATTCTCAACCATGCTGATAACGTCATTAATCAGCAAACGCGTATGCGGCAAGGTTTTTACGAACGTAACCACTGTGAAATTCTGCAGGGAAATGCCCGTTTCGTTGACGAACACACCATTGCTCTGGAATGTCACGACGGTACAGTGGAAACACTCACCGCAGATAAGTTTGTGATTGCCTGCGGCTCGCGCCCCTACCACCCGACTGACGTCGATTTTTCGCACCCGCGCGTTTACGACAGTGATTCTATCCTCAGCCTGCATCACGAACCTCGTCATGTTCTTATTTATGGCGCAGGCGTGATTGGCTGCGAATATGCATCGATCTTCAGAGGGATGGACGTAAAAGTTGATTTAATCAACACCCGCGATCGTCTGCTGGCATTCCTCGATCAGGAGATGTCCGATTCGCTCTCTTATCACTTCTGGAACAGTGGCGTGGTTATTCGCCATAACGAAGAGTATGAGCAGATTGAAGGCTGCGATGACGGCGTCATCATGCACCTGAAATCCGGTAAAAAACTGAAAGCCGATTGCCTGCTATACGCCAACGGTCGTACCGGTAACACCGATTCGTTAGCGCTGGAGAATATTGGTCTGAAAACGGACAGTCGCGGGCAGCTAAAAGTAAATAGCATGTATCAGACCGCACTGCCGCATGTGTATGCCGTTGGCGATGTGATCGGTTACCCAAGCCTGGCCTCCGCAGCCTACGATCAGGGACGTATCGCCGCTCAGGCACTGGTTAAAGGTGAAGCTACCGCGCACCTGATCGAAGATATTCCGACCGGAATTTATACCATTCCTGAAATCAGCTCCGTCGGTAAAACCGAACAGCAGCTAACGGCAATGAAAGTCCCATACGAAGTCGGTCGCGCCCAGTTTAAACATCTGGCTCGCGCACAAATCGTCGGGATGAGTGTCGGAACGCTGAAGATTTTGTTCCATCGCGAAACCAAAGAGATTTTGGGGATCCATTGCTTTGGGGAACGCGCAGCCGAAATTATTCATATCGGTCAGGCGATCATGGAGCAAAAAGGTGGTGGTAACACCATCGAGTACTTCGTTAACACCACCTTTAACTACCCAACCATGGCAGAAGCCTATCGGGTAGCCGCGCTAAACGGCTTAAACCGCCTGTTTTAACGCGTTGTCGAAATGGCCATCCATTGCCCCACGGATGGCCTCTGCCAGCTGTTCATAACGGCTGCGTAACGGCGAACCCGGACGGTACACCAGGCCAATAGTACGGCGCGGTTCCGGCTTAATGCACGGCAGATAGACCACACCATCACGCTTACGCTCTGGCGGAACGGCTAGTGCAGGCAGTAAGGTAATGCCACTACCTGCCGCAACCATATTGCGCAGCGTTTCCAGACTGGTTGCCCGGAAATGGGTGTCTTCATCAGCACCTGCTTCAAAGCAGAAGCCCATCGCCTGATCGCGCAGACAGTGCCCATCTTCCAGCATCAGCAGTTTTTCACCTGCTAAATCTGACATCGGCACACAGTCACGGTTTGCCCATGGGTGATCTTCATAGATCGCCAGCATCATAGGCTCATCAAACAGCGGCACTTCAATGAACGCCTCACTTTCCTTGACCAACGCCAGGATTACGCAGTCGAGCTTACCGCTATCCAGTTGCGCCAGCAGCTGATGCGTCTGCGCTTCATGCAGGTACATTTCCAGTTTCGGGAAGGTCTGGTGCAACATAGGGATAATATGCGGCAACAGGTATGGCCCCACTGTCGGGATCAAACCAATGTGCAGCGGGCCAGACATTGTCTCGCCTTGTTGACTTGCCATTTCCTTGAGCACTTTGACCTCGCGCAGCACGGTACGCGCCTGATCCACCAGCAGTAAACCTGCCTGAGTGAACAGTACTTTACGACTCGTACGCTCCAGCAGCATAACGCCAAGCTCATCTTCCAGTTTGCGGATTTGTCCGCTAAGCGTTGGCTGGCTGACGTGGCAGGAGTCCGCCGCTCGCCGGAAGTGACGATGCTCGGCTAGCGCCACCAGGTATTCAAGATCACGAATATTCATTATTCATCCTCCATCGCCACGATAGTTCATGGCGATAGGTAGCATAGCAACGAACGATTATCCCTATCAAGCTTTCTGTTTAATAATGCACCACAGAAACGGAACGGTACCCTTTAACCCTTGAAGCGCCTGTCCGTTCTCATACTCGAAATAACTAAAGCCAACGTGAACATTTGCGGACCTCTGGTCCGCTTTTTTTTTGCGTAAAAAAGCCCGGCTTAATACCAGGCTGGATGGATACAACTATGTGCTGTTGTTACGTTGCTACCGTGCTCAGTGCATCAGCGACACGTTTGAACCGTTCGAATCGGCTCCGCAACATACGGTGTTTCGCCGCATCCGGCTCCAGGCGAATCACTGGCGGCAGGGCCGCTTTAATCGCCTGTTCAAAACCTGAATAATCACCGGTTCCCACGGCAGCACACATTGCAGCCGCCCGGCAACCGGACTGTTCAATATCAACAATCTCAATCGGCAAATTACTGGCATCGCAAAACATTTGCATCCAAATACGCGAATGCGTTGGCCCCCCGGTAAAACGAATTGATTCCGTGCCGTCACAGAGCTGCAACAATTTGTCCTGATGCAATAAATGCGAAAAAACGACACCCTGATAGATTGCGTAAACCATATCCGCAACATCGTGATGGCCTCCTAACCCGAGAAATCCACCACTCAATGAATCGCAGTAGTTTGAACCGTACAACCAGGGGAAAAATAGAATACAGTCCTGTTTCTCGTAGCCACGAGCCGCCCATTGGTTGAGCGTGTCATGATCGTCCAGTAAATCGGGGAAAAAACGATCAATAAACCAGGTCAAATTACTGGCAGAAGTAGGGCTTCCTTCATGGGCAAAGTATTGCCCAGGGATACTGAATTTCCCCCACACATACGGATATTCTGCCGGAATGATGTTATCAAAAACGCGGGTGGCAATAGACCATGTTCCAGCAACAGCGCTGAGTTGCGTATTGTCATACACTCCGGAGGTCATTGCTGCGCCAACAACATCAAAGACGCCGCCAAAGACCGGCGTTCCCGGTTTTAATCCACACAATACGGCAGCGTCTGTCGTAACGACTCCTGCCAGATCGGCGGAGCCGATCACCTTAGGCATACACCCCATCATCTCTTCAATGCCAAATAGCGAGAACAATTCAGGATCGAATTCATTACGTTGCAGATTGAATAACTGGCTACCCGAAATATTGGTTTCTTCACAGGTAAATTCAGCTGTAAGGCAGTAACGTATGTAATCGTGAGCCATCAAAACATAGCCCGTGCGTGCGTAATTCTCTGGCTCATGCTGCTTCAGCCACCCCAACAACGCGACCGGATGAGAAGGCCATAGTTGTTGGAAACTGCGTGGATAAGCCAAACGATCGATATCCTGCGCCTTCCAGGCAGTCACCAGGGGCTGGGCCCGAGAATCAGAGGACACAATACCATTGCGTACCGGGTGCCCTGACTTATCGACCAGATAAAGCCCCTTACCGTGTGAGGAAAAACCAATCCCGCGAATCTGTTCCGCTGAAAGATGGCTCTCTGTCAACGCTCGCCGGATAACTTCACAGGTTGTCATCCAGAGGTCTGTCATATCACGTTCACAAAACCCCGCCTGCGGACTCAATAATGGTAAGGTCTGGGCGGCCACAGTGATTTCCTTACCCTCGGCAGTGTAGAGCCCCACTTTGGTAACCGTGCCGCCCAAATCAATGCCCATATAGTAATGGTCCATCGTATTCTCCTTATCCGGCGATAAGCGACCGCTCGTCATACCATCCAGCCGCCTGCATCTTGCTCTCTATCCACTGGCGTGCGTGAATAATTTCCAGTAATGGCTCTGCAGATTTTTCCGTCCACATTTCTATCAAGAAGGTTCCCCGATAGTTAAGTTGGCGTAATATTTTGAATAATTTGATAAAATCTACGCAACCTTCACCAAAGGGAACATCGCGGAACTGCCCTGGGGAATCCGGTGTCACTGGAAATGTGTCTTTAAGATGGATTGCGGCAATCCGATCAATACCTTTTGCCAGTTCACTCTCCAACTCGTTGCCCCATGCAGTTAGATTGCCGACATCAGGATAAACGGCAAACCATGGAGAATTAATTTTGGCATCCAGCAATTTCCATTTACTGATGGAGTTAATAAAAGGTGTATCCATAATTTCCACAGCGCACATAACCTGTGCGGCCGCAGCTTGTTCAGCCGCCCAAGCCATCGCATCTTCAAACCAGGCAATAGTTTCATCATTTTGCGGCTCATAATAAACGTCATAACCGGCAAGCTGGATGGTTCTAATCCCCAGATCCTGCGCCAGTCGTAGCGCTTTTTGCATAATAATTCGCGCTTGCTGTCGGGTATCACTATCGCGACTGCCAAACGGAAAGCGTCGATGGGCAGAGAGGCACAAGGTTGGAATACGTACCCCTGTCTTCTGAATGGCGCTGATAATTTCCATACGGTCCGCAAGGGACCAGTCCAGGCGAGCCAGCCGGTCCTCACTCTCATCCACCGACATTTCAACAAAATCAAAACCGCATGATTTAGCCAGTGCAAGCTTCTCGACCCAACTGGTGTTCCTGGGGAGGGCCTTTTCATAAATACCTAACGGGTGGCTACGCATTATCTTCCCTCACGAGTTGCCAATTGTTGTTGAAACGCTTTCCGGCTGTTATTCATGGCGCGCCGTGCCTGCCATTTTTGTTTGAAGAACTTAAATGCCAGTGCGGCAATCAATGTAATCCCCCATACTGCCAGATTAAAATGCAGGCTAAGACCTAGCAGGCTAAGCCCGGTAGCGATAACCTGGAGCACCAATAGTGCGCAAAATACATGAGCAACTTTGCCTACCCCACCGAACGGATCGGTACCGCCCAAAACAATGGCCAGTACTGTGAGCAGAAGATAAGAATCGCCATACCCCATACGAGCGGAATTGAAGCGGGCAAGCATAATCAGCCCCGCCAGGACACATAACAGACTGGAGATAGCATAAATAGCAATCAGCACGCGCTCGGTGCGAATGCCGCTAAACCAGGTTGCATTAATATTGCTTCCGCACATATAGATGACTTTTCCTGTGCGTGTTTTTCCAAGGAATAGAGCCAGCGCGAGAGTCGTAATGATAAAAATCACCATCGGAACCGGCATCCCATAAATGACCTCTGACCCAATGCTACGGACTATCGGTGGCATACCACTTAAGGCAGCGCCTTTAGTGAGGTAAATACCAATACCACTGATAATCGTCATACTGCCCAGTGTTACCAAAATTGGGTGTGCGCCAACACGAGAGATGATCATTCCTGTCACAGCGCCAATCGCGACAGCGATCATCATCGCTCCCACTATCGCCAAAAATAACCACCCTAACTGCATACTGGTAGAAGCATCAGCAGGTACGAATTGGATCAACAGCCAGGCCATAAACAGGCTGGTTAAATTAGCGGTACCAATAATCGCCAGATTCAGCCCACCGCTCAGCATTGGCACAAACATCGCAAAAGTGAGCAATCCCAACTCGGGTAGCTGGAAGGCAATACTCAGAAAAGTATTATCGGTAAAAAAACGTCCGGGCATCGCCAGGCTAAAAGCCACTACAGCAAAGAAACATATCGCCAGTAAGCCGGAGCTGGTGCCATCAATTGGTAAAAATGCCTTTTTTTTCATTTCACGCCCCCTGTCAGACAAACCCAACGTCCGTTTCTTTACGCTTTTTGTAATGGGTGACGCAGATAGCCGAAACAATCACCACACCGATGACGATATTGACGAAGTAGCTGGACACGCCAATCAAGTTGAGACCATTTTTGAGTATGCCGATAAGGAAGACCCCCATAAGCGTACCGATCACCGAACCACGCCCCCCGGATAAGCTAGCCCCTCCCAGTACAGCAGCAGCCAGAACATCCAATTCACCGCCAACCAACGCATTGGGAACAACCTCGCTCATGCGGTAAGCCTGCAGCATTCCGCCGATCGCCGCCGCCGCGCCAAGATAGCCGTAGGCGAACAGATAAATAAGTGAAACCCGGATCCCAATACGCCGCGCCGACTCTGTACTGCCACCCACAGCATAAAGCTGACGTCCAATATGGGTTTTCGTCATGACAATCCATGTAAAACAGGCCATGCCCAGCATCACTATCAGAGGCAATCCAACCTGATAAACCTCCCCTTCAAATTCGAAGCTAAAAAGGGAACGTTGCGTTATCCACCAGTCAGGTAAGTCATAGATGCTGTGACCATTCGTCAGCCACATCAACATGCCGAATAACAACGACTGCATACTGATGGTGATAATGATGGAAACTACGTTGAGGTAATAAATGAGGATCGCATTGATCAGGCCAAACAAAACCCCCAGAGAAATAGCAATCCCGAGACATAGCAGTGGATTGGCTATTGTTTCGTTAAGCAGTAATGACGCCACCACATACTGAACAACTGAGGCTACAGCAGCGAATGAAATATCAATTCCTCCTGTCACCAGCACAACAAATAGCCCGAGGGCAAAGATCCCTGTAACGGCATAGCTTTCTGTCAGATCCAGCAGGTTTTGAATTGACAGAAATTGATCATTCATAAGAGAAAACAGTACCAGCATCAGGGCGATAACCCATCCCAGCCATCCCTCGACTGAACGTGGAAACCGCAGGTGCAATAAACTAGCCATTAATCACCTCCGCTAGCTGTTGTTCGGTATAGAGAGAAGGCTGCAGTTCATTAATAATCTTCCCACGCCGCATATGAAAAATACGATCGCAGTTGTAATACGCTTCTGGCGCTTCATCAGTAATCAGCAAGACTGAAATACCTACACCGGAAAGCCGGTGAATAAGCTGGTAAATACTGTCTTTCGCCCCTATATCAACACCAACTGTGGGGGCATCAAGAATAAGTACTTTTGGACGCGTTAAAATCCATTTCGCCAGCACCACTTTTTGTTGATTACCACCAGAAAGTGTTGAAAGTGGGTTATCAGGATTGGTGACTTTAATATCCAGATCCTGAATCCATTCTTTAACCAAAGCGTCCTGGCGTTTTTCATCAATAAATTGCCATGGTGTTTTTAACCGGTTAAGGATCGAAAGCACCATATTGTCACTGACTGACTGGGATAAAACCGCTCCCAATGTAAGACGATCTTCAGAGACATAGGCAATACCTAATTTCGCTGCTTGGGTATTATCTTTAATCACAACTTTTTTACCTTCCAGATAAATATCTCCGCTATCTGGATGAGTAATGCCAAATAGGCTCAACGCCAGCTCTGTTCGTCCCGAACCTAACAAACCGCACAATCCCAGAACCTCACCCTGATGAAGTTTCAGGGAAATATCTTCAAATTGTCCTTTCCTGCTCAACTTTTTCAGCTCAAGGACAACTTTACCTTCAACACTATTCGGTAATTTTTTCTGGTGAACAATGGTCCTGCCGGTCATCAGTTCTGTGATGCGTCCCGGAGACAACTGTTCAGCCGCCCAGGTACCTATAATTTCACCATCGCGAATAACCGTGATACGGTCGGAAATCTCTTTGACCTCATCCAGGCGGTGACTAACAAAAACGACAGTGATATTTTTATGACGGAGATAATTTACCGTGCGTAGTAGTTGGTTAACTTCGGTACGAGTAAGCGAAGCCGTTGGTTCGTCCATTATCACCAGTCGGGCTTCTGCGACCAGAGCACGACAAATGGCAACCTGCTGGCGCTGCGCAATAGGCAAATGCTGAACCAATGCGTCAACATCAAGGTTAAAATTTAATTCCTGTATAATCTTCTCTGACACCGCCTTCAGATGGGCTTTTTTGTGCCACCTGAAATACCCCTTAAGGTTATATTCAAAGGCTATGTTTTCTGCCACCGTCAAATTAGGAAATAATGAGAGATCCTGATAAATAACCTGGATGCCTAACTCGCGAGCTCTATCTGGTGAAAGTCTGGACCAGGATCTATTATCAATAATAATTTCGCTACCCGTATCCGGGATATACACTCCACTCAGCGTTTTTATTAATGTACTTTTGCCACAACCATTTGCACCAGCAAGACAGTGGACTTCACCTTTATTTAGAGTGAGATCAATATTTTTTAATGCCCGATGACCGCCGAAGCTTTTAGTTAACGATTTTAACGTCACTAACGGTTCACCTGTATTTTGCTCTGTAATATGAGGCATCATACTGTTCCTAAACGACCAAAGGATTTCCGGGCCAGTTTAGGCCCGGTGATGCAAACTAAAATTACAAACCTAACTTCACTAAACGTTGCGTATTTTCAAGATCGAGTTTTTCAGGGTTATCGCTGAGAATGGTGTTGTTCTGAACTTTAATTTCTCCCATATCTCCGATTTTTACACCATCCTTAATTGGCTCACCGTTCATCATCGCCGTGGCGACCTGAACAAACACTTTACCTGCAGTCATCGGGTTAGAAATGTAGCCGCCATCAATAGCACCTTTTTCCAGCAACTTAATGCCCTGGCCTGGGGTGAACGTACCAAATACGCAAATTGCATCATTTTTCTTACGTTTATCAATAGCACGACCTGCACCGATTGGTCCCTGCGAACCAAAAGACATGATGCCTTTCAGATCTTTGTATTTAGACATCAGATCATTGGCTGTACGCATAGAGTCATCTACAGACTCCGCTACACCAAAGCGATCCTCAACGAGCGTCATTTTAGGATAATGTTCTTTTTGATAAGCAATGGCGGCATCAGCCCAGTCATTCACCAATGGAACCGTCAGACTGCCTACAAACATGGCGTACTTCCCTTCTTCACCCATGCATTTCGCCATGTCTTTCATGTGATTTGCGCCCATCGTTTGGGTGTTAAGCAACTCAAAGTCCCAGTCAGCATTAGCCTGGTTTGGTGACTCATGAGTAATGACTTTAATACCAGCCTCCTGGGCGCGCTTTAACACAGGTTCCAGAACTTTCGCATCATTTGGAACAACGCCAATCACATCAACTTTCTTGGCGATTAAATCTTCAATAGCGCGCACTTGCTCGGCGGGATCCGCAGTTGTCGGTCCTACTTGCCAGGCATTTACACCTAATGCTTTACCTTCTTCCTTAATGCCTTGTTCCATCACGTTAAACCATGGAATACCACCAACTTTTACCACGACGCCCATCGTAAAAGGTTTATTCGCTTTTTGCGCTGCTGCAGGTTGTTCTGCCCATGCAAGAGATGATGACAAAGCAGCAGTAATCAGACAGGGTAAGATTAATTTTTTCATCGTAAATTCCTTAAGAAATATTATTCATATGTCAGGAAATCCGATAAAAATATCAGCCTGACTTTTTATTTATTTCAACTTTCCGCTGGTATTGGCTAAATAATCGGGCACTACCTTAACTATTTAGTTAACGACTCACATCTATTACTTATCGACTTCTACTACATTTAACTGCGGGTAAAGGCTACGATAACGTTCGTCAATACAATTATTAGTAACCATGACGTCAATTTCATCTAACATACAAATTTTACTGAAGGCATACTGCTCAAACTTACTGGAGTCTACCATTAATATTTTTTGAGCAGAGACCTGAAGCATTACCTGTTTTAATCTGGCATTTATTTCGCTGCCATCTCTAACTCCATTTTCCAGATTCAGTCCCTGACATGAAAAGAAAAAGCTATTAATCTGGAAATTCCTGATCGCACTCTCTGCTACTGGTCCATGAAAGTCATCATGACGCTCTGAATACTCTCCACCGATACCAATAATGCGAACTTTATCCCGGCACGCCAATGCCTGGATAATCCGTAACGAATTCGTCACAACCGTAATATCAATATCCGGAATCTGCCGGGCAAGAAACCAACAGGTACTACTGTTATCCATCAAAATACAATCGCCAGAGCGAATAAACTGCAACGCCGCCTTGGTTATTTTGGCTTTAACATCGGGATGTGCTTCAGTACGCTTGCGAAATGACTCTGCGCGATCCACGCTATTTATTTGCCAGGTTTTATCTTCTGTTATAACCGTAGATATTAAATCGGGAGCATCCAAAGATACTGCGCCGCCAAAGCTGCGGGTGAGTTTCTTTTTTTGTTCAAGTTTTGTCAAATCTCTTCGAATAGTTTCCTGGGATACCTGGCATAATTTCGACAGTTCCGTTACACGCACAGCGCCCATTTGTTGAACGTGTGCGCAGATTATTTTATAACGTTCTGCCTGCAACATAATTTCAGCCCACCAAGACAAAATTCACTGTGTCTACATAATTAATCTTTTTGCCTTAACTTAAAGTGATTGGTATCAAGAATTGCTTTACAGAAATAATACACAATTAACAGTGTGATCTAAGTTTAATTTATTGATGCAATAAATGAATTTTATAACACAATAATGAGATTTTAATCCCAAAATTAATCTCTTTTCTTATTTAATTATCACAGCATAACGACTAAACGGGCATATACGGGCATCAATAAAATCGAAAAACACGCCCGAATACTTCCGAGTTTGACCGTTTTAGTCGTTTTATACATAAGTATCGTCTGCTTGTATTTTACATCTTATGTATTCGGCGTAATTTAAATAGCAACATGATTTCCCAGCAAAATTAAAGAACTCATTTTTATAAAGCTAAATAATATTTCTGGAGTCAAGAATGGATACACTGAAGGAAAAAGTATTTAACGCTAATTTATCCTTACCAGCCCATCATCTGGTGACGTTTACATGGGGCAACGTCAGCGGCATTGATCGTAAAAAAGGCATAATGGTCATTAAACCTTCTGGTGTCGAATATGACAGCATGAGCCTGAATGATATGGTTGTTGTCGACATACAAAGCGGAAAGGTTGTTGAGGGGAATAAAAAACCTTCATCTGATACCGACACTCACCTGGCACTGTATCACGCCTTTCCAAATATCGGTGGGATCGTTCATACCCATTCCCGTCATGCCACCATTTGGTCACAAGCAGGAAAAGACTTAGTGCCGCTGGGAACAACGCATGCGGATTATTTCTACGGTGCGATTCCCTGTACACGAACGATGCTTGATGACGAGATTAATGGGCATTATGAATATGATACCGGTAAGGTAATCATTGAAACATTTAAACAACGTGGAATATCTCCCGACCATATCCCGGCAGTGTTGGTTAACAGCCATGGCCCTTTTGCCTGGGGAACAGATCCCGCCAACGCGGTTCATAACGCTGTCGTGCTTGAAGAAATTGCCTATATGAATTTGTTCACACAGCAACTGCAACCCCATCTGACTGCTATGCAGCAAACGTTACTGGATAAACACTTTTTAAGAAAGCACGGTGATAATGCTTATTATGGTCAGTAAAAAATAGGTCTTTTGACAAAAAGCCTGGCACCACGCCAGGCCTTATAATGATAAATGCCGTTACACGAGACGCGCCTTCGCGTAGTCAATCGCCTGTGCGACTTGCTGCGGTGAAACACCACCTTTGGCCGCACGTTTATCGAGGCACGACTGCAGCGACAGAATCGGGTATACATCATCGCTAATTACGCTGCTGAACTTCTGTAAATCAGCAAGCGGCAACGCTTCCAGCGGTTTACCCTGACGAATCGCCTCAACTACCGTCTCACCTACGATATGGTGTGCTTCGCGGAACGGAACACCTTTTGCCACCAGATAATCCGCCAACTCAGTGGCATTAGCATAACCCTGCTGCGCCGCTTCCTGACAACGAGGGCGTTTCACCTGAATACCATCCAGCACCAGTGCCGCCATATGCAGGCAGTCCAACCAGGTATCAAGCGCGTCGAATATCCCTTCTTTGTCTTCCTGCATATCTTTGTTATACGCCAGCGGCAGACCTTTCAGCGTCATCATCATGCCAGTCAGCGCACCTTGTACGCGGCCACATTTGCCACGGATCAACTCTAATGCATCCGGGTTTTTCTTCTGTGGCATCAGAGATGAACCTGAAGTCACACGATCGGATAACTCAACAAAGCCTGCTTCGCCGGTGTTAAAGAAAATCAGATCTTCAGCAAAGCGCGACAGGTGCACCATGCCTATAGAGGCATCAGAGAGTAACTCCAGTACATGGTCACGATCAGAAACACTGTCCAGACTGTTGCGGGTTGCCGAGGCAAAGCCCAGCCAGCCAGCCAGTTGCTCACGATCGATTTCATACGCCGTACCGGCCAGCGCACCGCAGCCTAACGGGCTAACATCCAGACGCTTAAGCGCATCCTGCAGGCGGCTCTCATCACGCGCCAGCATTTCGACATAAGCCAGACACCAATGAGCAAACGTCACCGGCTGTGCACGCTGCAAGTGTGTGTAACCCGGCATGACGGCGTCCTGGTTATTTTGCGCGGTGTCGACTAACGCGCTTTGCAACTGACGATTGGCAGACAACAGTTCCATGACCGTGTCTTTACACCACAATTTAAGGTCAGTTGCGACCTGGTCATTACGGCTACGCCCGGTGTGCAGTTTTTTACCTAACTGCCCGACTTTATCAATCAGCTTGCCTTCCACCCAGCTGTGAATATCTTCCGCATCACTTTGCAGGATCTGCTGCGGGTCCAGGCGTACCTCTTCCAGCAGATTATTCAGCGCGTCTTCCAGTTGTAGTTGTTCATCAGCAGTCAGTACACCGACGGTTACCAGCGCTTTGGACCAGGCCACAGAGCCGACAATATCCTGCTCTGCCAGGCGGTAGTCAAAACGCAACGAGTCGTTGAACTGTTTGAACCGCTGATCTGCTGCCTGTGTAAAACGCCCACCCCAAAGTGCCATAACGAATTTCCTTAATTTCTTGAATGTCATTGCCAGATAGCGCTGCGCTCATCCGGCCTACAGGTTCGGTTCACGTAGGTCCGATAAGGCGTAACCGCCATCGGGCACAAAATAGTTTACGCCAGAATGCGCGTACCAATCGGCGTGCCGTTAAACAGCGCCGGGAGTTGCTCAGCATGACGCCAGGAAGCGATATCTACCGGGCGGCCCAGCGTACGCGCAGCATCCAGCGCCGCGTTGACCTTCACGATCATGCCATCGGTAATAATGCCCTGTTCAATCAGCTGTTCCGCTTTCGTCGCGGTCATTTCGGCAATACGCTGGCCTTTACCATCCAGAATACCGCTCACATCAGAGAGCAGGATCAGATCAGCGCCCAGCGTTGCCGCCAGCGCCGTCGCCGCCTGATCGGCATTGACGTTCATCAACAGCCCATCCTCAGTAACGCCAATGGAACTCACTACCGGCAAAAAACCGCCTTCCAGCAGCAAGTTAATCAGCTTAGGCGAACCCGGTTGCGCCAGTCCAACATGACCCAACTCTTTATTGAGCGGTGTCACTTTTACGCTGTCGCCATCGCCCAGATACAGCCCCACAGACGCAATTTGGTGTTTTTTTGCCCAGGCCAGTAAGGTTTTATTCGCTGTTCCTGCCAGAGCACCGGTGATGATGTCGATTTGGTCGGCTGGCGTCACGCGCAGACCATTTTTCTTTTTCACCGGCAGATTTAACTGTTTCATCAGTTCGTCGACGACGCAGCCGCCGCCGTGCACAATGACCAGCGGACGCTGGTGTGACTCGCGATAATTTACCAGCGCGGTAAACAGACGCTCCAGCGCCTCTTCGCTATCCAGTAAAACGCCGCCCAGCTTGATAATTAATGGATTCATCATTGCACCCTTAAATAAGAGACTGCGTCTCAGCAAAGCCGAAACGGATATTTGCGCACTGCATGGCCTGTGCTGCCGCGCCCTTCAATAAATTATCTTCAGTCGCTACCACAATCAGATGTTCGCCCTGCACAGCAAATCCGATATCACAGAACGGTAAGCCAACCACGTTTTTCAGTGCCGGAACGCCTTTTTCATACAGACGCACCAACGGTTTATCGCTATATGCCTGTTGCAGCGTTTGCGTTACCTGAACCTGAGTGACACCCGCATTCAGACGGCAGGTAATGGTTTCCAGGATCCCACGCGGAAAGTTGCCCAGATGCGGGGTGAAAATCACTTCAGCCCCCAAATGCGTGGCAATTTCCGGTTGATGGCGGTGGGTAAACACGCCATACGGCTGCAGGCTCACTTCACAGAAACTGTTCGAAATAGCGGCCTTACGGCCCGCACCGCTCACGCCACTGGTGGCGTTAATCACCGGCCACTGAGTAAGGTCCAGCAGCCCGGCATCAATAAGTGGTTTCAGCGACAATTGTGCCGCCGTCGGGTAACACCCCGGAACAGCAATCAAATTCGCGTCTTTCAGTCTGTCTGCACTCCACTCAGCCAGACCGTATACCGCCTGTTCCAGCAGTTCAGGATGCTGATGGGTAAAGCCATAGTATTTCTCATAGAAGGCACCGTCGTTTACGCGGAACGCGCCCGAGAGGTCAAACACCACACACCCGGCACGCAGAAACTGCGGAGCCAGATCATGACTGACCTCATGAGCCGTCGCGAGGAACACAACGTCCACCCCTGCGCTAAACTCGCTGATATCAGACATTGGCTGTAACGGCAAATCGACAATGCCTTTTAGCTGTGGATGTAAATCGGAGATTAATTTTCCTGCATCATTGCTTTGCGCTGAGACGGTCAAAGCGGTTATGGTCATATCAGGATGGCGATTTACATAGGTCACAAGCTCTGCACCAGCATAGCCACTGGCGCCCACAATCAGCGTATTCAACATCGGGGCTGTTCACCTTCTTAGATTCGGTTGCCAGGTATAAGCCTTTATCACCTCACCTTACACTTGGTGGGTTTTATTACGCTCAACATTATTGTATTTTTATTCACAAATACTGCATGAATATTGATACTATCATGACCCGAGGTGTGTCAACAATGAAAAACAATTTACCGCCATTTATCGAGATTTACCGCGCTCTGATTGCCACACCGTCGATTAGCGCCACCGAAGAAGCGCTCGATCAAAGCAATGCAGGTTTAATCACTCTGCTGGCGGACTGGTTCAAAGATTTGGGCTTCAGCGTTGAGGTACAACCGGTCCCCGGCACCCGCAATAAATTCAATATGCTGGCAAGCACTGGCACCGGCGCGGGTGGACTGCTGCTCGCCGGTCATACCGACACCGTGCCGTTTGACGATGGGCGTTGGACGCGCGATCCCTTCACCCTCACCGAGCACGACAATAAGCTCTACGGTCTGGGCACGGCGGATATGAAAGGCTTCTTCGCGTTTATTCTCGATGCGCTGCGGGATGTCGATGTGAAACAACTGAAGAAGCCGCTCTACATTCTGGCCACCGCCGATGAAGAGACCAGCATGGCGGGCGCACGCTACTTCTCTGAAAACACTGCGATTCGTCCAGATTGCGCAATCATCGGTGAGCCAACGTCCCTGCAGCCAATTCGCGCGCACAAAGGACATATCTCCACGGCGGTACGCGTGCTGGGTCAGTCTGGCCATTCCAGCGATCCGGCGCGTGGCGTGAATGCAATTGAACTGATGCATGATGCTATCGGCCATATCATGAAGCTGCGCGATGACCTGAAAAAACGCTATCACCACGATTCATTCACCGTACCTTACCCAACGCTAAACCTCGGCAGTTTGCACGGTGGCGATGCCTCCAACCGTATCTGCGCCTGCTGCGAGCTGCACATGGATATTCGTCCGCTACCCGGCATGACACTTAACGATCTGAATGGGTTACTCAACGATGCGCTGGCCCCGGTGAGCGAACGCTGGCCTGGCCGCCTGACGGTTTCCGAGCTGCATCCGCCGATCCCTGGTTACGAATGCCCACCGGATCACCAACTTGTCGAGGTGGTGGAAAAACTACTCGGCGAGAAAACCGACGTGGTGAACTACTGCACCGAAGCGCCGTTTATCCAGACACTTTGCCCGACGCTGGTGCTTGGACCGGGTTCCATTAATCAGGCACATCAGCCGGATGAATATCTGGAAACACGCTTTATTAAGCCAACCCGCGAATTAATTACCCAGGTTGTGCACCATTTCTGCTGGCATTAACCCGCCGTCGCCTCGCTAATCCTTTGGTGGTAAGCGGGGCGTTTTTTTTAACATTCACATAAGCAACGCTTATTTCGTTCGATGTGAATTAAATAACGTAAATTCCCGCCATTTTTTCGTTTGCTGAACCGATTTCGCCGCAATTGACGCCACGAGTTTTACGTGGCTTTATAAAAGACGGCCAAAAAAGTTAAGCCCGAAAGAGACAGGGCTAATAAATTTAAGATGGGGTGTCTGGGTTAATATGAACGAACAATATTCCGCGTTGCGTAGTAATGTCAGTATGCTCGGCAAAGTGCTGGGAGAGACCATCAAGGATGCGCTGGGAGAGAACATTCTTGAGCGCGTAGAAACAATCCGTAAGCTGTCCAAATCATCCCGCGCTGGCAATGAAGCGAACCGCCAGGAGCTGCTCACTACGCTGCAGAACCTGTCCAACGACGAGCTGCTGCCCGTTGCCCGCGCATTTAGTCAGTTCCTGAACCTGGCCAATACCGCCGAGCAGTACCACAGCATTTCGCCAAAAGGCGAAGCTGCCAGCAACCCGGAAGTGATTGCTCGTACCCTGCGCAAACTGAAAGACCAGCCCAACCTCGATGAAGCGACGATCAAAAAAGCCGTGGAATCGCTCTCTCTGGAGCTGGTACTGACCGCCCACCCGACCGAAATTACCCGTCGTACGTTGATCCATAAAATGGGCGAGGTCAACGCGTGTCTCAAACAACTGGATAACAAAGACATCGTCGATTACGAACGTCACCAGTTGATGCGCCGCCTACGCCAGTTAATCGCCCAGTCCTGGCATACGGATGAAATCCGTAAAATACGTCCCAGCCCGGTTGATGAAGCCAAATGGGGCTTCGCCGTGGTTGAAAACAGCCTGTGGGAAGGTGTACCGAACTATCTGCGTGAGCTGAACGAACAGCTGGAAGAGCATCTGAACTATAAGCTTCCCGTCGATTTCGTCCCGGTCCGATTCACCTCCTGGATGGGGGGTGACCGTGACGGCAACCCGAACGTAACGGCGGATATTACCCGTCATGTGCTGCTGCTCAGCCGCTGGAAAGCGACCGACCTGTTCCTGAAAGACATCCAGTTTCTGGTTTCTGAGCTATCAATGGTCGATGCCACGCCGGAACTGTTAGCGCTGGTGGGTGAAGAAGGTGCGGCAGAACCTTACCGTCACCTGATGAAGATGCTGCGTTCGCGTCTGATGACGACCCAGGCCTGGCTGGAAGCGCGTCTGAAAGGCGAAAAATTACCGAAACCTGCCGGTCTGTTGACGCAAAACGAGCAGCTATGGGAACCGCTATACGCGTGTTACCAGTCTCTGCAAGCTTGCGGTATGGGTATCATCGCCAATGGCGAACTGCTCGATACCCTGCGCCGGGTGAAATGTTTTGGCGTTCCGCTGGTGCGTATCGATATTCGTCAGGAAAGCACCCGTCATACCGAAGCGCTGGGCGAACTGACCCGCTATCTGGGAATTGGCGACTACGAAAGCTGGTCAGAAGCAGACAAACAGGCCTTCCTGATCCGCGAGCTGAATTCCAAACGTCCACTGCTGCCACGCAGCTGGGAACCGAGTAACGAAACCCGCGAAGTGCTCGACACTTGCCGGGTGATTGCCGAAGCGCCTTATGGCTCTATTGCCGCCTACGTTATCTCGATGGCGAAAACGCCGTCGGATGTGCTGGCCGTTCACCTGCTGCTGAAAGAAGCGGGCATTGGTTTTACCATGCCGGTCGCGCCGCTGTTTGAAACGCTGGACGACCTGAACAATGCTGACGATGTTATGACTCAGTTGTTGAATATCGACTGGTATCGCGGTCTGATTCAGGGCAAACAGATGGTCATGATTGGCTATTCTGACTCAGCAAAAGACGCCGGCGTGATGGCGGCTTCCTGGGCGCAATATCAGGCACAGGACGCGCTGATCAAAACCTGCGAAAAAGCCGGTATTGAACTGACACTGTTCCACGGTCGCGGCGGCTCTATTGGTCGTGGCGGCGCGCCAGCTCATGCGGCACTGCTCTCTCAACCGCCAGGTAGCCTTAAAGGCGGCCTGCGCGTGACAGAACAAGGCGAGATGATCCGCTTCAAATACGGCCTACCGGAAGTCACCATCAGCAGCCTGTCGCTGTACACTGCCGCAATTCTGGAAGCTAACCTGTTACCGCCGCCGGAACCAAAAGATGGCTGGCGTCATATCATGGATGAGCTTTCAGATATCTCCTGCGATCTCTATCGTGGGTATGTTCGTGAAAACAAAGACTTTGTACCTTACTTCCGTTCCGCAACACCCGAGCAGGAACTGGGCAAGTTACCGCTCGGCTCACGTCCGGCAAAACGTCGCCCGACCGGTGGCGTAGAGTCTCTGCGTGCTATTCCGTGGATCTTCGCCTGGACACAGAACCGCCTGATGCTTCCGGCCTGGCTGGGTGCAGGTACTGCGCTGCAAAAAGTGGTTGAAGACGGTAAGCAAAGCGAGCTTGAAGCAATGTGCCGTGACTGGCCATTCTTCTCCACGCGTCTTGGCATGCTGGAGATGGTGTTCTCAAAAGCTGACCTGTGGCTGGCGGAGTACTACGATCAGCGCCTGGTCAAAAAAGAGCTTTGGCCATTGGGTGAAGAACTGCGTCAGCGTCTGGAAGCTGATATCAATGTGGTGTTGGCAATTGCCAATGACTCACATTTGATGGCCGATCTACCGTGGATTGCCGAGTCTATTCAGTTAAGGAATATTTATACTGACCCACTGAACGTCTTACAGGCTGAATTATTATATCGTTCGCGCCTGGCAGAAGAGCAAGGTCATGCACCAGACCCACGCGTCGAACAGGCGCTAATGGTGACAATTGCTGGCGTTGCAGCCGGTATGCGTAACACCGGCTAACTTTTATGCCTGTCACCCTCGTGCTATTGTGCGAGGGTGACATAAAATACTGCTGTCATAACCACCTCATTTTTAATATATTCCTGTCTGCATTTTATACATCCAATGGACATTTGCTAGCAGAACGCGATATTCGACTCGCATTGCTTCAGATCCTCTTAAGGTTTAGCCGCTAACGTTGGCGCTACGATTAAAGACAGGCTCACACTATGCAATCCTTACAACTCCAGTCTAAACCCAAATTTAGCTGGAAAGCCCTGGGTTGGGCACTCCTCTATTTTTGGTTCTTCTCTACCTTACTCCAGGCCATTATTTATTTTACGGGCTATAGCGGAACTAACGGATTACGCGACTCAATACTGTTCAGCTCATTGTGGTTGATCCCGGTATTCTTATTCCCGAACCGTATTCGCATTATCGCCGCCGTTATTGGTGTGGCACTCTGGGCTGCTTCATTGGCCGCGCTGAGTTATTACGTTATTTACGGACAAGAATTCTCACAAAGCGTTCTGTTCGTCATGTTTGAAACCAACGCCAACGAAGCCCGCGAATATCTGAGCCAATATTTCAGTCTCAAGATCGTACTTATCGCACTGGCCTATACAGCAACCGCCATCCTGCTGTGGACACGTTTACGCCCGGTTCATATTCCGTCGCCATGGCGTTATCTGGTGTCATTTGCGCTGTTGTACGGTTTAATTCTGCACCCAATGACCGTCAATACGTTTATCAAGCATAAGCCTTTTGAGAAAACGCTGGGCGGCCTTGCATCGCGCATGGAGCCTGCCGCGCCATGGCAGTTTATCTCTGGTTATTATCAATACCGTCAACAATTGACCGCATTAAATAACCTGTTGAATGAGAACAACGCATTGCCACCACTGGCAAACTTTAAAGACAATTCTGGTGATGCTCCGCGTACGCTGGTGCTGGTGATTGGCGAGTCAACTCAACGTGGTCGCATGAGCCTGTACGGCTACCCACGTGAAACCACGCCGGAACTGGATGCGCTGCATAAATCCGATCCAAACTTCACCGTGTTCAATAATGTCGTGACCTCACGTCCGTACACGATTGAAATCCTGCAACAGGCGCTGACCTTCGCAAACGAGAAGAACCCGGATTTATATCTGACGCAGCCGTCGTTGATGAATATGATGAAGCAGGCGGGTTATAAAACTTTCTGGATCACCAACCAGCAAACAATGACCGCCCGTAACACCATGCTGACCGTATTTTCCCGGCAGACAGACAAGCAGTTCTATATGAACCAGCAGCGTACCCAAAGTGCGCGTGAATACGACAGCAACGTACTGGCACCGTTTAAAGAAGTCATGGCCGACCCGGCACCGAAAAAGTTCATCATCGTTCACTTGCTGGGTACGCACATTAAATACAAATTCCGCTATCCGGAAGGCCAGGGTAAGTTTGACGGTAATACCGAGAACGTACCTGCAGGTCTGAGCAGTGATGAACTGGAGTCATATAACGATTATGACAATGCCAACGTCTATAACGACCATATCATTGCCAGCCTGATCAAAGACTACAAAGCCACCGATCCGAACGGCTTCCTGCTCTACTTCTCTGACCATGGTGAAGAAGTGTATGACACGCCGCCACATAAAACGCAGGGCCGCAATGAGGATAGCCCAACGCGCCATATGTATACGGTACCGTTCCTGCTGTGGACGTCTGAAAAATGGCAGGCTGCGCACCCACGCGACTTCTCACAGGACGTTAATCGTAAGTACAGCAGCTCTGAACTTATCCATACCTGGTCAGATTTGGCTGGCTTTACGTACGACGGTTTCGATCCGACCCGTTCCATTACCAGCCCGGAGTTCAAAGAGACGACCCGCTGGATTGGTAATCCGTACAAGAAAAACGCCCTGATTGATTACGATACTCTGCCTTACGGCGATCAAATCGGGAATCAGTAACGTCCTCTCAGGCCACTCTTTAAGAGTGGCCTTTTTTTATGATGACGGTTACTGTTTCCCTGTCTGCTGCCTGCAAGGGATTAACATGTATCACGACGTCAGTCATCTGCTCTCTCGCCTGATTAACGGCCCCACACAGCTGCGCCAGGTTTACTTTGCCAGCACCAGCACCTCAACGCCTGAGCTGGCGTATCAGGTTGACTTCCCCCGGCTGGAGATTGTGCTGGAAGGTGAATTCACCGATAACGGCGTTGCAGGCGCACCCGCCATGTTAACGCCTTATGATGTTCTGTACGTCCCGGCAGGTGGCTGGAACTTCCCGCAATGGCAAGCACCAGTCGTCACACTCAGCATCCTGTTCGGTAAACAGCAATTAGGTTTCAGCATCGTTCGGTGGGATGGCAAGCAGTATCAAAACCTCACGAAGCAACATGTCGCACGGCGTGGACCGCGTATCGGCTCATTCCTGCTGCAAACACTCAATGAAATGCAGATGCAGCCTCAGGAGCAACAAACGGCAAGGTTGATTGTTGCCAGCCTGCTCAGCCATTGCCGCGACCTGCTGGGAAGTCAGATTCAGACGGCATCACGCAGCCAGGCACTTTTTGAAGCCATTCGTGACTATATTGACGAACGTTACGCCTCGCCGCTCACACGGGAATCCGTGGCTCAGGCGTTCTATATTTCGCCGAATTATCTCTCGCACCTATTTCAAAAAACAGGGACCATCGGCTTTAATGAATATCTGAATCATACGCGGCTGGAACACGCAAAGGCACTGCTGAAGGGCTACGACCTGAAGGTTAAAGAAGTGGCGCACACCTGCGGGTTTGTCGACAGCAATTATTTCTGCCGCCTGTTTCGTAAAAATACCGAGCGCTCCCCCTCAGAGTATCGTCGGCAATATCACAGCCAGTTAACGGAAAAGAAGGTCATTCCAGAATAAGATGAGTATGTTGCGGTGCCGAAAGCAGTTTACGCACGGCACTCATCACCCGCTGGGGTTCGCGTAAAAAAGCACTAATTCCCGACTGGACGTAACGGCTTTGAGCAAATCGCTCAGCGCCTGCCAGCTCGATATCGGTAATCAACAGCACCACATCAGCGCGGCTAATATCCTCTTCCGTCAGACGATTCTCTGTACCGAGTGCCCCTTGGGTTTCAATCTTGATATTCCACTTATCCTGCTGACACAGTTTTTCCAGCCGCTCAGCAGCCATATAGGTATGTGCGACGCCGCTGACGCAAGCGGTCACTGCAACCAGATATCGAACAGATGCGACTGCCATATCAACCTCCCACGGTTACCTGAAATCCGGCGTCTTCTGCCATCTTACGCAACGTCGCCACCTCTTGTGCTGACGGGGCGGACACATCCTTCATCGACCACTGCTGCCCAAGCAGGCGATATTTCGGCTCGCCATACTGGTGAAACGGTAGCAGATGTACTTGCTTTATATCTAATGATGACAATAACGTCAGCGCACGCTGCATGTTCTCCATGCTGAGCGTAAAGCCTGGAATCAGCGGTAGACGGGGGATCACATTGACGCCCTCACTGACTAATAGCTGTAAATTCGCCAGTACACGAGACAGATTCATATTTATCACCTCGCGAGCCTGACGCTCATCCAAAATTTTGAGATCGAAGAGAACTTCATCGCATAATTTTGCCAACGGCAGCAGGCGACTGGCTGGGGCGTCCCCTGCCGTTTCAATAGCACAATGAACACCGTTATGCCGCAGGCGCTGTAAAAATCGGATGGCAAAAGGTGCCTGCATCAGCACTTCACCGCCCGAAAGCGTCACCCCGCCGCCGGAGGTACGAAAGAAAATATCATCTTTCATCACCTCGCATTCCAGTGCATCGAGGGTGATCTCACGACCAATGCGCTCAAACGCGCCCGAAGGGCATTCATCAGCGTCACGCAGACACGTCGCACAGTGCAGGCATTTACTCTCCCGCCGCACCGTTTCAATACGCGGGGAGAGTGATTCAGGGTTGGCGCACCACGGACAGGTATGCGGGCAGCCTTTAAAAAAGACGACAGTGCGAATTCCCTGGCCGTCATTCAGCGAATAGCGCTGAATGTTGAAAATGCGCGCAACCTCTTCGCCGTGCGTCCCCACAACCTCACAGTTGATGCGCGGTGCGGCGAATAATGTCATCCTGAATCTCCTTCGACAGCTCGACAAAGAAGGCGCTGTAGCCCGCCACGCGAACCACCAGCCCGGCGAAGTCCTGCGGGCGCTGCTGCGCTTCCCGCAACGTCCCTGCGTTCACCACATTGAACTGGATATGCTGGAGCTTGAGCTGGGTAAATGCGCGCAGAAAATCGGCAAGCTTGCGCAAACCAGCCTCACCTTCCAGCGTGGCTGGCGTGAACTTCACGTTCAGTAACGTACCATTCGAAAGCAACGTGTTATCCAGCTTACTGACCGATTTCAGCACCGCCGTTGGTCCCTGCCTATCCTGGCCAGGCATCGGCGATAACCCCCCGTCCGCCAGTTGCTCCCCGGCAAAACGCCCATCCGGCGTGGCCCCAACCACCGCCCCCAGCGGTACGTGTGCAGATACGGTATATGAACCAGGCGTAAACTGCCCACCACGCGGGTTCCGGTATTTTTCCACCTCTTTACAGTAGTGGCGTAGCAGTTCAGCGCTGATGTTATCCACATCATCAATATCGTTGCCGTATTTCTCGAAGCGGTTAATCAGCCTGGCACGAATTTTCTCGCCTTCCGGTGTGGCGAAATTGCTCTTTAATACTGACAGCAGTTCGTCAAAATTTAAGCGCTGCTGAACGAATACCAGCCCGTTCAGCGCATGCAGCGAGTCGCTCAGGTTGGCGATACCAATCCCCTGTACACCGGAGAAGTTATAACGCGCGCCGCCGTCGGTAATATCACACCCTTTATCGAGACAATCACTGATAAACGAGGAGAGCAACGGCACCGGTGCCCAATCACGATGCCCGATATCGCAAATATTACTGCCCTCTACCATTAGGGTAATGTAGTGGCTGATTTTGGTGCGAATGTGCGCCAGTAAGCTTTCGTACGTCAGCTCGTGGTTGCCTTCGTTCTCATACAGGCTGATTTCCATCACTTTCAGCAGGTTAAACATGGCAATATCATGTAGACCGTAGGTTTTTCCCGGAATCGACAGCTCCACACACCCTACCACCGCGTAATCCCGTGCATCTTCCAGCGATACGCCCCGGTTCAGAAAAGCAGGGACCACCACTTCATCATTAAAGACTTGCGGAATGCCGGTTCCCAGGCGGATGGTTTCCGCCGTTTTCATCAGGAATGGCTTATCAATCAACGCATTGGTGCGAACACCAAGATTTGGCTGTGGTAGTTGCACGCTCTGGTAAGCGTCAAGACAGAGGAAAGAGAGCACGTTTACCGCACTGCGCCCGCTTTCCGTCAACCCACCGAGCAATGCGGTATACCCTGTCGGGAACCCTGCGAAGTAGCGAGCACTGCTGGTGGAACGCAGCAGCACGATGTCATTGCATTTCACCCATAGCGATTCGAGCAGCTCTTTTAAGAAGGCTGGATCTTCGCCCTGGGTCAGAGAAGCCTGGTAGAACGGCAGCATATACTGGTCAAAACGCCCCAGAGAGAGCGAACTGGCATTGGACTCATACTGCAGAATGATATTCATGTACCAGAACAACTGGCACGCCTGCCAGAAGGTTTGCGGCTTATGCTGCATGTTGTGACGAGAATTAGCGGCAATAGCGAGCAGTTCCTGGCGACGATGCGCATCCGGGCAGCTTTCCGCCATCTTCTCAGCCAGGGTGGCATAACGTTGAATGTGGCTTCGCGAAGCCTCAAGTAGCAACAACGCCGCCTGGTAAAAATGGTTATCCGGCTCTTGCTGACAGAGTGCCTGCATCTGCGACACCAGTTCACCCAATCCGTGGTTCAGCAGACGCGGATAATCAATAATGATATGCCCCTGCCCTTTGTCCGTCTGGTTTACGCTAAAAATCTGCGTGCTGACAGCTTCCTTTACCTCATCAGTCATTTGCCCATTAATGAAATCTTTCATCGACCGCTGTTCCCAGTACGGAAACAGGACGTCACGGTATATTCGTTTATCTTCTTCACTGATATTAAAACGGTCCTGCGGACGCGTCGGGAACTGATCCAGTTCTTTGAGCAGCCAGTAAGGATCCATCTCAGGCGAGATAATGCCCGCGCGCGGTTTGACGGTACGGTTTCCGGCAATCAATTCTTCATCACGAATCGAAATCTCAACATGCTCAAGGATATACGCGGTTGCTTTAGCCCGACGCAAAATAACCGGCTCCCCCTCCGTCTGTTGATGGCTGGCGGTATACAGCTGCGCACGCTCAAGTGAGATTTCACGGGGATGTTGAAACAGCGCTGTTTTGAGTCGTTGGATACGATTCGTCATGAGGCAGGCTCCCTGGGATATAACGTTACGCAGTTTGCGTCAGATGTGCGTCAATCTTGTTCATGATGGCATCAGCGCGTTTTACCGCATCGCTAATGTTGACGCGAACAATGGTTTTCCCCACAAAACGCTCCTCAAACTTGATGCCGATATCTTTAGTCAGAATCACCATATCTGCATCCGCCACATCCGCTGCGGTTAGTTCGTTTTCCAGACCAATTGAGCCCTGAGTCTCAACTTTTACTTCCCACCCCCTGGCCTTAGCTGCGCTCTCCAGCGCTTCGGCGGCCATATAGGTGTGTGCAACGCCAGAAGGACATGCTGTTACTGCGATAATCTTCGTCATGGCTCATTCCTCACTTAATTTATTTCAAAATCCAAATCCAGGTCGTCTTCTTTCTTGTCAACCGGAGACTCTTTCTTCCGTGCCAGGCTTTTCAGCACGTTAACGCAGACCGCCGTTACCACAGCCCCCACCGCAACTGCCACGATATACCCCAGTTTTCCTTCCACAACGGGCAGAACAATCAATCCACCCCAACCGGCGTAACACTGCGCACCGAACAGCGCAGCCGTTACCGCACCGCAAACTGAGCCCAACATAATGGATGGGATGACACGCAGTGGGTCAGCGGCTGCGAAAGGAATGGCGCCTTCAGTCACGCCAACACAACCCATTACCAGCGCCGCTTTACCGGCTTCACGTTCTTCGGAAGAATAGTTTTTGCGTCCAATCAGTGTCGCCAGCCCTAAGCCCAGCGGCGGAACGCAGATGCCCACAGCAGCAATCGCCACCACGGTATAAACCCCCTGTGCCACGCAAATCAGCATGAACGCATAGGCAACCTTGTTAATCGGCCCGCCCATATCAAAGGCCAGCATCAGACCCATAATGACCGCTAGCATCACGACACTGCCCTGCTGCATCCCCTGCAACCACTGGGTCAGACTGGCGGTTAACGCACCGACCGGTTCACCCAGTCCCCACATCATGACGCCCGCAGTAATAAAGGTGCCGACAATAGGAATAACAAAGATGGGCATTACCGAGCGCAACACTTTATGCACAGGGATCTTCTTCAGGTAATGCACCACAATACCGCCGATGATCCCGGCAATCAGCGCACCGAAGAATCCGGCACCAAAGCTGTTACCTACCCAGGCGCCAATTGCACAGGGTGCCAGCGCAGAGCGCTCAGCAATGGAATAGCCGATGTACGCAGCGAGAAAAGGCACCATCAGGGTCAACCCTGCAACACCGATATCAAAAAGCTTCTTGAGATTGGGATCGGTCGCAACATCCGGGACCGCCCCCTTGCCATACAGCATGACGGAGACCGCCAGTAAAATACCGCCCGCTACGACGAAGGGGATCATATGCGAAACACCGGTCATCAGATGCTGACGGGTGTTTTTCAGGATCTGCACCAACTCTTTCATAAGTCGCTCCCGGGCTGTTTGAAGCCCATATCCATAATGTTGTTGCGGAAACAATAGGCAATCCGACGCAGCACAGACAGTGGATAAAAAGGCCATTTACTGGATTTTTGTAATGTCAGAACAAAAATGCGATCCGCCTCATAACTTGCACAATGTCAGAATTTAATTGGTACATATCGACTTGTGAGACATGTCCCACTTTGATGCTTACATTACATTTGTCCAGCTTTTGGCAGATTTGTCACATGGCAGGATCAGGTATTGCCCTTTTATTCTGTAAGCAGAAATCGTTATGGGAGAGAGGCTATGGCCCTGATTGTGGAATTTACCTGTGAGCTACCCAATGGCGTACACGCCCGTCCGGCAAGCCACGTTGAAACGCTGTGTAACAGCTTTACCTCACACATTGAGTGGCATAATCTGCGCACTGCCCGTATGGGCAATGCCAAAAGCGCGCTGGCGCTAATTGGTACTGACACGCTGGCTGGTGACACCTGCCAACTGCGGATTTCTGGCGCAGATGAGCAGGCTGCTCACCAGCGTCTGAGCCAATGGTTGCGCGATGAATTTCCACACTGTGACGCCCCACTGGCGGAGGTCAAAAACAGTGAACTGGAGCCGCTTCCGGCTTCGCTAACGAATCTTAATCCCCAGTTTTTCCGCGCCAGAACGGTTTGCAGCGGCAGTGCGGGTGGCACTCTGACGCTTCTCTCTTCACTGGATCTCAATGCACTTGACGATCTCCCCGCAGCCAATGATGTGGAAGTCGAGCAATCTATGCTCGATAACGGCTTAACGTTGTTGATGAAAAATATCGAGTTCCGCCTGCTCGACAGTGATGGCACCACCAGTGCGATTCTGGAGGCTCACCGCTCACTGGCAGGTGACACCTCCCTGCGTCAACATTTGCTGACCGGTGTTTCACGTGGTTTAAGTTGTGCTCAGGCGATAGTCGAAAGCGCCAACCACTTCTGCGATCAGTTCACCCGCTCCAGCAGCAGTTATTTACAAGAACGCGCGCTGGACGTACGCGACGTCTGCTTCCAGCTCCTGCAGCAAATTTATGGTGAACAACGCTTCCCTGTGCCGGGCAAACTCACTCAACCTGCTATTTGCATGGCTGATGAACTTACCCCCAGCCAGTTCCTCGAACTGGATAAGACGTTCCTTAAAGGTTTGTTGCTAAAAAGCGGCGGCACCACTTCCCATACGGTTATCCTTGCCCGCTCATTCAACATTCCCACGCTGGTGGGCGTGAACATTGAAACCTTAACGCCGTGGCAACAACAAACAGCCTACATCGACGGCAACGCTGGCGCGATTGTCGTCGCACCGACTGAGCCCGTTGCCCGCTACTACCAACAGGAAGCCCGCGTACAGGACGCTTTGCGCAAACAACAGCGTATTTGGCTGACTCAGGAAGCCCGCACTGCGGATGGTATACGTATGGAGGTTGCCGCCAACATTGCCCATTCAGTGGAAGCACAGGCCGCTTTTGGCAACGGCGCAGAAGCTGTCGGTCTGTTCCGTACAGAAATGCTGTATATGGACCGCATCAGCGCCCCTGGTGAGCGCGAGCTATACAACATTTTTTGTCAGGCACTGGAGTCTGCGCAAGGGCGCAGCATTATTGTGCGAACCATGGACATCGGTGGTGATAAGCCCGTTGATTACCTGAATATTCCAGCCGAAGCGAACCCGTTTCTCGGTTATCGCGCAGTCCGTATTTATGAAGAGTACGCTTCGCTGTTTACTACGCAGCTCCGGGCAATCCTTCGTGCCTCCGCGCACGGCAGCCTGAAAATCATGATCCCAATGATCTCCTCAATGGAAGAGATCTTGTGGGTCAAAGAGAAACTGGCCGAAGCCAAACAGCAGCTACGTAATGAACACATCCCGTTTGATGAGAAGATCCAGCTCGGCATCATGCTGGAAGTACCGTCAGTCATGTTCATTATTGATCAGTGTTGCGAAGAGATTGATTTCTTCAGTATTGGTAGCAACGACCTGACCCAGTACCTGCTGGCGGTCGATCGCGACAACGCCAAAGTTACGCGTCACTACAACAGCCTAAACCCTGCGTTCCTGCGCGCACTCGATTTCGCGGTACAGGCCGTACATCGTCAGGGTAAGTGGATTGGTCTGTGTGGTGAGCTCGGTGCTAAAGGATCGGTACTGCCACTGCTGGCCGGCCTGGGATTAGATGAAATCAGCATGAGCGCGCCATCCATTCCCACCGCCAAAGCGAGGATGGCGCAACTCGACAGCCGCGCCTGCCGCCAGTTACTGAATCAGGCGATGGCTTGCCGCACCTCTCTGGAAGTGGAACATCTACTGGCTCAGTTCCGGATGGCTCAACAAGATGCTCCGCTGGTTACCGCACAATGCATCGCTCTGGATTGCGACTGGCGTAGCAAAGAAGAAGTCATCAAAGGGATGACCGACAACTTGCTGCTGGCAAACCGCTGCCGTTACCCGCGCAAACTGGAAGCCGATCTATGGGCACGCGAAGCGGTATTCTCTACCGGACTAGGCTTTAGCTTCGCCATTCCACACAGCAAATCTGAACACATTGAACAATCCACAATTAGCGTAGCGCGCCTGAAAGCACCGGTGCGCTGGGGTGATGACGATGCGCAATTCATCATCATGCTGACACTCAACAAACACGCCGCTGGCGACCAGCATATGCGTATTTTCTCTCGCCTGGCGCGCCGCATTATGCATGAAGCATTCCGTAGCGCACTGGTTAACGCTGAATCTGCCGATGCTATCGCCAGCCTGCTGCAACACGAGCTTGAACTTTAAGAGGGTATTTATATGGAACTGTATCTGGATACCGCCAACGTGACTGAAGTCGAACGTCTGGCACGCATCTTTCCTATTGCTGGCGTCACCACCAACCCGAGCATCGTGGCGGCAAGTAAAGAGCCCATCTGGGATGTGCTGCCGCGTCTGCAAAACGCTATCGGCAAAGACGGCATCCTGTTCGCTCAGACCATGAGTCGTGATGCGCAAGGCATGGTGGAAGAGGCTAAGCGCCTGAGCCACGCCGTGCCGGGTATCGTGGTCAAAATTCCGGTGACATCCGAAGGTCTGGCAGCGATCAAAATTCTGAAAAAAGAGGGCATTACCACTCTGGGAACCGCCGTATACAGTGCCTCTCAGGGGCTACTGGCCGCGCTGGCAGGAGCAAAATATGTCGCGCCTTATGTGAACCGCGTTGACGCCCAGGGCGGTGACGGTATCCGTACGGTACAGGAGTTGCAAACATTGCTGGAGCTGCATGCGCCAAACAGTAAGGTGCTGGCGGCGAGCTTTAAAACACCGCGCCAGGCGCTGGATTGCTTACTGGCTGGATGTGAAGCAATCACTCTGCCATTAGATGTAGCGCAACAAATGCTCAATACCCCTGCGGTAGAGTCAGCTATAGAGAAGTTTGAGCAAGACTGGAACAACGCATTTGGTCGTATCACTCTTTAAGGAGATAACGTATGGATCACATTATTCAATCACCGGGTAAATACATCCAGGGTGCCGATGTTATTACCCGTCTTGGCAGCTATCTCAAACCGCTGGCTGAACGCTGGCTGGTCGTTGGAGACAAATTTGTTTTAGGCTTTGCGCAACCCGCTCTGGAAAAAAGCTTCCAGGACGCAGGGTTGTCACTGGAAATCGCTCCGTTTGGCGGCGAATGTTCACAGAATGAAATCGACCGTCTGCGCGGCATGGCAGAAAAAGCGCAGTGCGGCGCGGTACTCGGTATTGGCGGCGGTAAAACGCTGGATACCGCCAAAGCGCTGGCTCACTTTATGGGTGTACCGGTCGCCATTGCGCCAACAATTGCCTCTACCGATGCCCCCTGCAGCGCGCTGTCGGTCATTTACACCGATGCGGGCGAATTTGACCGCTATCTGCTGCTGCCTAACAACCCGGACAGGGTCATTGTCGATACTAAAATCGTGGCAGGCGCTCCTGCGCGTCTGCTAGCTGCAGGCATCGGCGACGCACTGGCGACCTGGTTTGAAGCTCGCGCCTGTTCACGCAGCGGTGCAACCACCATGGCGGGAGGCCAATGTACTCAGGCTGCACTGGCATTGGCTGAGCTGTGCTACAACACGCTGCTTGAAGAGGGCGAGAAAGCCATGCTGGCCGCGGAGCAACATGTAGTCACTCCGGCGCTGGAGCGTATCATTGAAGCCAATACTTATTTGAGCGGTGTCGGTTTTGAGAGTGGCGGCCTGGCTGCAGCACACGCCATTCACAATGGTCTGACGGCAATCCCGGATGCACACCATTACTATCATGGTGAGAAAGTGGCGTTCGGTACGTTAACGCAGTTAGTACTGGAAAACGCGCCGGTAGAAGAACTTGAAACCGCCGCAGCTCTGTGTCATTCCGTTGGTCTGCCGATCACCCTTGCTCAACTGGACATCAAGCAGGACATTCCAGCCAAAATGCGCATTGTGGCCGAAGCAGCCTGTGCCGAAGGCGAAACTATTCATAATATGCCCGGTGGCGCCACGCCGGACCAGGTTTATGCCGCGCTGCTGGTCGCGGATCAGTACGGTCAACGTTACCTGCAAGAGTGGGAATAACCTGCCAATAAAAAATCCCCGCAATCGCGGGGATTTTTTATTCATACCATACCGGACGCGCACAAACGCCATCCGGCATTTTCTGTTACAACAGATCGAAACGGTCCAGGTTCATCACTTTCACCCATGCCGCGACAAAGTCCTTCACGAACTTCTCGTGAGCATCGCTGCAGGCATAAACTTCTGCCAGCGCTCGCAGCACTGAGTTAGAGCCAAACACCAGGTCGGCGCGGGTTGCGGTGTATTTCACTTCACCGTTCAGACGGTCACGACCTTCAAATACTTCTTTCGATTCGTCAGTCGCTTTCCATTCGTTACGCATATCCAGCAGGTTGACGAAGAAGTCATTGCTGAGCACGCCTGGGCGATCGGTAAAGACGCCATGCTGACTACCATCGAAGTTGGCGCCCAGTACGCGCATCCCACCTACCAGTACGGTCATTTCCGGTGCAGTGAGAGTCAACTGCTGCGCTTTATCGATCAGTAACGACTCGGTGGTCGACACGTCAGGACGGGCACGATAGTTACGGAAACCATCTGCAATTGGCTCCAGCAACTCAAACATCTCAATATCGGTTTGGTCCTGACGCGCATCTACGCGGCCCGGAACAAAAGGTACAGTGATGTTAACACCCGCCGCGCTTGCTGCTTTCTCAACACCGACCACACCGGCCAGCACGATAATGTCGGCCAACGAGGCGGTATGAGCAGATTTATAAATACCTTCCAGCACAGGCAGAACACGGGCCGCAGTCGCATTCACATCCCAGCCGCGTTGAGGTGCCAGCGCCAGGCGAGCACCGTTCGCGCCACCACGTTTGTCACCGCCACGGAAAGTCGATGCGGAAGCCCACGCCACCGATACCAACTCACTAACAGAAAGCCCGGAAGCTGCGATGGTCGCCTTCAGGTTAAGAATGTCTTCTTCGCTTGGGTTGAAGAACGCATGCGGCAGGGGGTCCTGCCAAATCAGATCTTCTTGCGGGACTTCCGGTCCGATGTAACGAGCTTTCGGCCCCATATCACGGTGCGTCAGTTTAAACCACGCACGGGCAAAGGCTTCGTTGAACGCTTGCGGATCGTTAAGGAAACGACGGGAGATCTTCTCGAACTCAGGATCAAAGCGCAAGGTCAGGTCGGTGACCAGCATTGTTGGCTTACGTTTTTTAGACGGATCAAACGGATCGGGGATAATCTCCGGTGCGTCAACCGCTTCAAATTGAATCGCGCCTGCCGGGCTGCGAGTCTGCACCCACTCATATTTGAACAGGTTCTCGAAGAAATAGTTGCTCCACTGGGTCGGAGTCTGCGTCCAGACGACTTCCAGGCCAGAGGTGATGGCATCTGCACCCGAGCCGCTGCCATAGCTGCTGGCCCAGCCCAGTCCCTGCGCTTCAATTGGTGCGGATTCCGGATCAGGACCAACATGGGATGCTGGTGCTGCACCGTGGGTTTTGCCCAACGTATGACCACCACCAATCAGCGCCACGGTTTCTTCGTCGTTCATCCCCATATTACCGAAGGTCGCACGAATAGCCGCTGCCGCAGAAAGCGGTTCACCACTGTGATCAGGACCTTCCGGGTTAACATAGATAAGACCCATCTCGGTTGCGCCAAGCGGGGCTTTTGCCAACTCTTCAGGATGGCGGTGAGTCAGCCAGGCTTTCTCATCACCCCAGTTTACGTCGAGATCAGGTTCCCAGACATCTTCACGCCCTGCACCAAAACCGAAGGTACGGAAGCCTGAGTTTTCCAGCGCCACGTTACCCGCGAGGATAAACAGGTCGGCCCAGGAAATTTTCTGACCATATTTCTGCTTGATTGGCCACAGCAGACGACGCGCCTTATCAAGGCTAACGTTGTCCGGCCAGGAGTTCAGTGGTGCAAAACGCTGCTGTCCGCGACCCGCGCCACCGCGTCCATCGATGGAGCGATAAGTCCCTGCACCGTGCCATGCCATACGGATGAATAAACCGGCATAGGTACCCCAGTCGGCAGGCCACCACGGTTGAGATTCGGACAGAAGGGCTCTGAGATCCCCTTTCAGGGCAGAATAGTCGAGTTTGCTAAATTCTTTGCGGTAGTTGAAGTCCTCGCCCAGCGGGTTCGAACGGTTGGAATGTTGGTTCAGCAAATCTACACGGAGTTGATTAGGCCACCAGTCGCGGTTGTTCGTTCCTGCTCCCGCGCTCTGATCGTGACCGCCCTGATGAAAAGGACACTTACCGGCAGTTGATGCGTTATGGCTATCGTCGGACATGCTCATCTATATGCTCCCTTTACAGTGTTCTGACTACGATATACACCACCAGAGATAAGATATAGTCGAAATAACCCACAGATTCGATAGCTAATTCCTTTTATATTTTACGTTACAGAGATGTAGATCAAAATGATCAATAAAAAGCCCTCCGTAGAGGGCTGGGGCATCTGTTTTAATTCGGTCTTACACCCAGTGTGTGACAAATAGCGTAGCTCATCTCAGCGCGGTTGAGCGTATAGAAGTGAAAATCTTTCACCCCTTCGCGACTGAGGATCTTCACCATGTCCATGGCGATATTCGCCCCTACCAGCTTGCGGGTTTCGGCATCATCGTCCAGGCCGTCAAACATTGTCGACATCCAGGAAGGGATACGAACATTGGTCATATCGGCAAATTTCTTCGCCTGCTTAAAGTTAGAGACCGGCAGGATACCCGGAATAATTTCCACATCGATGCCTGCTGATACGCAACGGTCGCGAAAACGCAGGTAGCTTTCCACATCAAAGAAGAACTGAGTGATCGCCCGGTTTGCGCCGGCATCAACCTTACGTTTCAGGTTAAGCAGGTCTGCCTGGGCACTCTTCGCTTCCGGATGAACTTCCGGATAAGCGGCAACAGAGATATCAAAATCTGCGACGTCTTTCAGTAGGCTCACCAGATCGGCAGCATACATATCTGGTTTACCTCCCCCCGGAGGCAGGTCACCACGCAGGGCAACAATATGACGAATACCGTTGTTCCAGTAGTCCTGGGCAATGGTACGCAGTTCATCGCGAGTGGCATCAATACAGGTCAGGTGCGGGGCCGCTTCAAGGCCGGTACGATCCTTAATACCTTTAATGATGCTGTGCGTGCGGTCGCGCTCACCCGAATTTGCCCCGTAAGTCACGGAAACAAACTTCGGCTTCAGGCTGCTCAGGCGATCGATGGAGTTCCACAGGGTTTGCTCCATTTCACTGGTGCGCGGCGGGAAAAACTCAAACGAAACGTTAATCTGACCGGCAACTTCTGCCAGGCTCTGATTCAGGGCTTCCCGCTGGTTGGCGTGAAAAAAGCTCATACCTTACCTCATCAATCTTTTGTCGTTATATGTTGTGTTGTGAACTGCTATACGTTTAGACGTCTAGATGTAAAAATGACGGAAAAGCGTGCTGGCGTCAACACAAAAATCATCGCCAAAGGTGAGGAATACTCAGCCAACGTGAAAAATATTCACATCAGCCTGAAATGATGAGGGATTGCATCACGACCGTCTGCAACCACGCTAATTTTGTTACGTTCTCAGGCAACATCAGCAACCCCATGCTAATACGCAATTCAGTATCGGTAAGCGGAAGGAATATCACCCCCTGACGCTGGATAGCGGAAAACGAGGCCGGAAGCAGACTCAGACCATCACCCTGCGCGATCCGCGCCAACAGCACATCATGCTCCAGCGGTTCTTCAAGACAGGCAGGAGAGTAACCAGCACGACAAAAAATGTGTCGGGTGTAATCAAAAAAAGCGGGGTTACGTTCGCGTTTGAACCAGAACAGTAGTCGGTGGTTCAGCGCCGTTAACGAGAGCGTCGGCAGTTCCGCCTCTGACCAGATCGCGGGTAAGGCGGCGATCATCGATTCTTGCCAACCGACAGACGTAACGCTAAGCCCCGTGGTCTCAAGCGGTAGCGCCACCAGCGCTGCATCAAGCTTTCCCCGACGCACCTGGCGCGCCAGTTCAGGCGAACTATGGCGGACAATATGTAGCTTCTGTACTCGCGTATTAAGCTGTGACTCAAGCGCAGCAAAAACACCCTGCTCAAACGCGGTAGTCAGGCCAAAGCGCAGCGACTGTGTACCGGTTTGTCCAAGCTTGCTCAATGCTGCATAAGTTTCATCCTGCTGCGCCAGCAGCGGGCGGATAATCTCCAGTACGCGCGCCCCTTCATCCGTGAGCGCCAGCCCTTTGGTATGACGGACAAAAAGCATCACCCCCAGGCGTTCTTCAAGCTGGCGAATGTGGCGACTCAGCGGTGGCTGCGACATAAACAAACGCTGCGCCGCTCGACTCATATTGTTCTCTTCCGCCACTACGGCAAAGTAACGCAGCAGACGAATATCCAGAGAGTGTAATGGCGATGTTGTCATACCGAAAAGGTATCACGGAAACGGTATTATCCCAATCATTCCGCGCGCTCTATCCTCAGGCCACAGACCACACAAATGAGGAAGAAATGATGCCTTCAGAACGCTTTATTACGGGTCAGGGGATGTTGCACAAAGTGGATGGTAAAGGGGGCGAGGCCGTCGTCGAGAGCCTGAAAGATATTGCACCTGACTTCGCCCGCTACCTGCTGGAATTTCCTTTTGGCGACATCTATTCAAGACCGGGGCTGGATTTACGCAATAGAGAAATAGCGACCGTCGCGGCATTAACTGCGCTGGGCAACGCCACACCACAGTTGAAAGTGCATATTGGCGCGGCATTACACGTTGGTTTAACGCAGGATGAGATCGTTGAAGTGATTATGCAAATGGCAGTATATGCAGGTTTTCCCGCGGCACTGAACGGGTTGTTCGCCGCAAAAGAGGTGTTTTCCTCCCACAAAGGCTAAAACAGCAGGCCAGCGGAATATCTGCTGGCCTGAGCCCACTACGGTTTCACATCTTCCACACGCATACCTTTGAGTTGCTCATCCGTCAGCGGATTTCCCGCTTTGAAATAATCAACGACCGCATTAGAGATGTAGTAGCCTCCGGATGTGTTACGCGCTTTACCTTCGGTAAAGGTTGTAAAACCATCACCACCGTCCGCCAGGAAGCTATTGGTGGCAATGTGATAGGTGGTGGCGTCCTCAATGGGTTTGCCGTTTAACGTCAATACAGTGACCCGCTGACCGACAGGTTTACTGCTGTCATACTTCATCTCCAGGCCTTTGGATACCTGCAAAACACCGTTACTTAAACTCGCGCCGTGCTCCATCAAACTACGCAACTGCTTACCGGTGAGATCCATGGTGGCCAGCTCGTTCGGGAACGGAAAGGTGCTAATGACCGCCCCCATGGTGATGGCACCTGCAGGGACTTCATTACGGATGCCGCCTGAGTTAGTGAGCGCTAACTGGGTATCTTTACCCGCTGCCACCAACAGCGCATCCGCCGCCAGGTTCCCCAGCGAAGAAGATTCACCGTAAGCACGCGTCAACTCAATTGGGGAGTTGGCGACCGTTTGCTGCACCACCTTATCAAGCTTCTTATTCCAGCCATCAATGACTTGTTTAGTCTGCGGATCTGGTTGCCATTCATCCGCAAAGATGGTCTTTAGCTCGAAATTTTTCACCGTAAATTGATGCGGTTTCTGCTGGTAATCCAGCACCAGTTTACCAACATCAATACCCCCGCTGTCGGTGGAAAGGATCAGGGTATTCCCGACTTTAATCGGCTCTGGCGTGCCCACATGCGCATGACCGGTTATCAGGATGTCCAGCCCCTTCACCTGGCCTGCGGTCTGGATGTCTTTATCCAACGCACGGCGCACATCGGTGCCTCCCAGACTGGACTGGCGCGCTGGCGTACCTTCATGGATCAGCGCCACGGTGAGATCGACTTTGCCTTTAAGCTCATCGATATAGCGTTGCAACCACTTCACTTCATCACGCGCTTCGATACCAACACGTGTCGCCGCAGAAACCGTATCATCAAAAGCAAACACGCCGTGCAGGCCAATCACGCCAATTTTCACGCCATCTTTCTCAATGATGGTGTAAGGCTTATCCCAGAACATTTTACTGCTGTTCTGATAAAAGATATTACCCTGCACAATCGGGAATTTCGCCTGGCTCAGCTGTAGCAGCGTGTTATCCCAGCCATGATCGAACTCATGATTACCCATGGTGACAGCGTCGAATGGCATGGTGTTCATGATATCGATAATCGCCTTGCCCTTGGTCAGGCTGCTGATATACGGCCCGGTAAAGTAGTCTCCGGCATCAAAGAACCAGGTGGCGCTATTTTTCGTTTTTTCCTGCTTCACCATCGTCGTGATATTAGCCCAGCCGCCAATATCACGCGTGCCATCCGCAATCCACGGCACTTTATAAGGTTCAGCGTGGGCATGGAGATCGTTGGTATAAATAATTGTGACATCTTTGGCAGATGCCCAAAGCGGCAGTGACACCAGAACAGCAACAGCCAACATTTTTAACTTCATAATCAATCCCTTTCAGTCATATAAAGAATCGCTACGTTACGTTCTGAAAGGTTTTTTTATGTGAGAAAAATCACATCCATCGGTGATAGTCACAAGGCAAAATCAACGACCATTAAAAATCGTTGGTAATACGATGGCGTCTCCGTTCACTATCAATTGCTGTAAGTCCTTTGGCTGCCAAAATCTGGGATTGGCAAGTTCACCAGATTACAACTGGCCAGAGTATCGGCTGGGTTATGCCGCACTGCACTGCCGGGCATGCGGCAGCTATCCCCCGCTGTTTAATGGGGAACAATTCCGTAGCTGGTTATCGGCCTGTTTAGCGCAGTTCGCTACCAATAGAGGAATTTTTTGCCCGAATTGTTACCAGCGAGAAACGATACGCTATGGCCGAAATCCCCAGGGCAGTCAGCGCGTTCAGTGCCGGGCGTGCAAAAAAGTCTGGACGCCAAAGCAGCAACCGCTCGTCGCCATCCAACCGCCCGAACAAATCGCGACAGTCCCTCTGATCGTACCTTTTCAGGGTGCCAGTGCAGATCAGCAACTCTATGTGTTGCTCAGTTTTGACGCTATTCGCGGAAATATTCTGCATATTTCCAGCAATTTTACACCTCATCATGCAGGGGCTTCATTGCGCTACCGCTGGCGTGGCAACGCTGAGCCAGTAGTGAGTCATGATGATATTGTGGAACGAGTCAGCCAGCGCGAAACGCAGTTTCTACACCGCAGCCAATTTGACGAAATTCAGTACGGCAGCGCGATGCTCAAACGTAACGCCAGCGGCGCGATTTTACGCCCGGTCATTACCGCGCATGGGCATTTCCGCGTCCTGAGCCATCTCTGGCCTGCGGTTAAAACGCACATCATCGCTCACGAGTGCTTTCTGCGCGGCGCAGTGATTACCGCATGGGCGGAACAATTTCGCGAACATCACGCCTCACTTTGGTTTGTGGATGAAGAAATCAGTGACGATCAACACACCAGGCCCTGGCAGTTACTGGGTAAAAGTTATCAGGGATGGTGGCAAAACCAGTGGCAAATTTGGCAACAAGGCGACACGCGTAAAATGGTGTGTTTGTTAACAGAGGGTCAGGTTGAAAAAGGAGCGTCAATAACACTGGCAGCCAGTCATCATTTTCTCACCTGGTTGCAGCAACAGACGGAATTTCAGCAAAGCCCACGTTGCTCTGCCCATTCTGTGTTTCAGACGATAAGGACGCTGACGGAAAAATACAACATCCTGGATTTGCCCGGTGGCGCTGCCGCTTACCGGGCCTACGGTTCGTGTCATAGCCAGACCGGATAAGCGTAGCGACATCCGGCAACGCAAACTACAGCAACTGTGCCAGCCGATTGATATCTGACTGAATAGCACCGGCGGTCACATCACGACCTGCGCCCGGCCCGCGGATCACCAACGGATTATCGCGATACCAACGGCTTTCAATGGCGAACACGTTATCGCACGGCAACAGCGCTGCCAGCGGGTGTTCAGCACGAACGGCTTCAACACCCACACGCGCTTTACCATTGGCATCGAAACGCGCCACATAACGCAGCACCAGCCCCATTTCACGCGCAGCTTCCAGACGCTGTACCATCTGCTCATTCAGTTCATCGCCATTCTCAAAGAAATGATCGATTGAACCTTCTTCACAGTGCACAGGCACCAGTGACTCCACACGAACCTGGTCCGGCTCAATATCGTAACCCGCTTCACGCGCCAGAATCACCAGTTTGCGCATCACATCTTTACCGGAAAGGTCAACACGCGGGTCCGGTTCAGTTAGCCCTTGCTGCCAGGCCTGATCCACCAGATCGGTGAACGGGACCGTGCCATCAAATTGCAGAAACAGCCAGGATAACGTGCCGGAGAAGATCCCGCTGATCGACAGAATCGTATCACCGCTATCAATCAGATCGCGCACAGTATGGTTGATCGGCAAACCTGCGCCCACGGTGGCGTTATACAGCCAGTGGCGGCCGGTTTTTTCGAAAGCATCATGAATTTGGCGATACTTATTACTGGTGCTTGCTCCTGCCAGTTTATTAGCGCTAATCACGTGAAAACCGTGGCTGGCAAAATCCAGATACTGATCCGCCAGTTGCTCGCTGGCGGTGACGTCCAGCACCACTAAATCATCATACGGGTGGGCGCGCATCCACAGAAACAGGGATTCTTCATCCTGCTCCACCGCTTCATCATCAAAGAAGGCCAGCGCGCGGCTGGCATCCAGCCCTTCGTAGTTCAACAGGCTACGGCGGCTATCCACCACGCCTGCCAGCACGAATTCAAACCCGGTACGCGCGGAAAGCGTTGTTTGTTCGCGGGCGAACAGTTCCAGCCAGCGTGAACCAATGTTCCCCTTGCCGAACAGCACCAGACCTATACGTTTTTCTGCACGGAAAATAGACTGATGCAGACCCTGAATCAGGCTTTCGGTCGGACCGGTACGCAGTACCGCAACCAGACTGATCCCCTCTTCCGACTGCCAGGTAAACTCGACTGGCTGGCCTTTTAACTGCTGCCAGAAACGGTGGCAATGCAGCGGATTGCGCGTTACACCAGCCCCAACCATCGCCACCAGTGCCAGCCCCTGGCGCAGACGCAGCTCGCCCGGCAAACCGGCTTCATCAAGAATTTTCAGTGCGCCATCAGCAACTTCGGAGGTATAGCAAAATTGCAGCAACTGACGGTCCGGATGCACGCCAACCGCCAGCGGACGCACCTGCGTGCGTTTTAAAATCTGGTCGATATCTTTGTAAGCCAGCTTAAAGTCCTGGCCGGTGGGAACCTGAAACTCAATCAGACAGACGTCGTCATGGCTGGTGACAATGCGCGCCCCGGTACCAGAAGCCAGTACACGCTCAATCCGCGTTGACCCCTGATCCGGCGTGTAGCTGCAGCGCAGCTGGAGGTCGATATCGCTACCCGAAACCGGCTGTAAGGTACGGGCATGCAGAACCGGAGCCGCAAGACGCGCCAGCTCGCTGGCTTCATCAAGACGCAGCAGCGGCAGCAAACAGGCATCTTTGACTTTACGCGGGTCCGCACTATAAACCCCAGCAACATCGCTCCAGATAGTCACGCGGGAAACGCCTGCCAGCGCACCAACCTGCGTAGCTGAATAGTCAGAGCCGTTACGCCCCAGCAGCACCGTTTCACCCGCATTGCTACGGCTGATAAACCCGGTAACCACCAGGCGCTTGCCAGGATGTTGGGCCAGCAGTTGTTGCAGCAACGGATAAGACAGACCTTCATCCACCTGCGGCTGGGCACCGCGTTCAGCACGTAAAAACTCACGCGCATCCAGCCAGGCCGATTCCAGCCCCTGCTGGTTAAGGACAGCAGACATCAAACGCGCCGACCACACTTCACCATGCCCCACCACTTCGGCGTAGACGGCTTCGTTCACACCGCTGTCGAGCAATCCAGCCAGACGCTCCAGATCGTGAATAAACGCACCGATTAGCCCATCAGCCACATCTGGTGGTAACAGGCCGCTAATCAGCTCACTCTGATAACGGCGTAACGCCTGCTGAACCTGATGCGCAGAAAGACGATCGGTCTGGCTTAGCTTAAGCCAGTTAATCAACTGGTTAGTGGTACTGCCCGCGGCGGAAACAACCATCATATCGTCAGGCTGCGAGTACTCCGCCATAATACCTGCGACACGCAAATAACATTTCACGTCTGCCAGACTACTACCACCAAATTTGTGCAGTTGACGACCCTTCGCCCCTGCCTGCGCAATCACACTCATGTTTACCCCTTGTTTGCAGCCCGGAAGCCATTTTCCAGGTCGGCAATTAAATCTTCGCCATCTTCAATACCGGTGGAGATACGCAGCAGCGTTTCAGAAATTCCGGCAGCAGCACGCGCTTCTGGCGCCATACCCGCGTGTGTCATGGTCGCGGCGTGGGAGATCAGACTTTCAACGCCCCCTAATGATTCCGCCAACGTAAACAATGACAACCCGCTCAGGAAGCGACGCAATGTTTGCTCGTCGCCATCCAGTTCAAAACTCAACATCGCGCCGAACCCTTTTTGCTGACGCGCGGCAATCTCATGCCCCTGATTATCCGGCAGTGACGGATGATACAGTTTCTTCACCAACGGCTGGGTTTGCAGGTAGTCCACAATTGCCTGAGCATTACGTTGTGCCACTTCCATACGCGGCGACAGAGTACGCAGGCCACGCAACAGCAGATAGCTATCAAATGCGCCGCCGGTCACGCCAATATTATTCGCCCACCATGCCAGCTCAGTGACCGTCTCCGGATCTTTCGCTATCACCACGCCAGCCACCACATCCGAGTGACCGTTTAAATATTTCGTGCATGAATGCAACACCAGATCGGCGCCCAATGCCAGTGGATTTTGCAGTGCAGGGCTTAAAAAAGTGTTGTCGACAACGCTGACCGCGCCAGCCTCACGTGCCTGTTGGCAGATTTTTGCAATATCGACCACGCGCAGCAGCGGGTTGCTTGGACTTTCGACCAGTACCAGCTTTGGTTTTTCCGCTAACGCCGCTTTCAGCGCCAGATCATCACCCTGATCGACAAACAGCACACGATAGCAGCCACGTTTTGCCAGACTGTCAAACAGGCGGTAGCTACCACCGTAACAGTCGTGCGGTGCGACCAGCAGATCGCCAGGCTTCAGGAACACCGTAGTCACCAGATGAATCGCTGACATGCCGGTATTGGTCAGCACTGCACCAGCGCCCCCCTCCAGCTCCGCCAGCGCACGCTGAACCACATCACGCGTCGGGTTGCCACGGCGTGAATAGTCATGAGCACGAGGCTCATTAAAACCGGTGAAATTATAGGTACTGGAGAGGTGAATTGGTGGGACAACGCAACCGTACTGCTCGTCGTCATTTAATCCGCTACGCACTGCAATGGTGGCCTGTTTACGCGTCATATTGAGGAGATCCTGGCTGAGTCGGTGAAAAGTCAGGCACCAGAGTAATCATTGTTACAATAGCCGTCAATACATCTGGACATCTAAACTTCTTTGCGTATAGATTGAGCAAAAAGGAAATAGCCGTTAAAATTATATGCATTAGCGTACATTTGCGTCGGCTAACTTCGTGTCAGGGCCGCGCCACTACGATAAACTACGCGCAATTATGGTCCGGGCTCAGGTTCTGGCCTCAATATTAATGACGAAGAGGATTAAGTATCTCATGGCTGAATGGAGCGGCGAATATATCAGCCCATACGCTGAGCACGGTAAGAAGAGTGAGCAAGTCAAAAAAATTACGGTTTCCATTCCTCTGAAGGTGTTAAAAATCCTTACCGATGAACGCACGCGTCGTCAGGTGAATAACCTACGCCACGCCACCAACAGCGAGTTGCTGTGTGAAGCGTTTCTGCACGCCTTTACCGGGCAACCGTTGCCAAACGACGAGGATCTGCGCAAAGAGCGCAGTGATGAGATCCCGGAAGAGGCGAAGATCATCATGCGTGAACTGGGGATCGACCCGGAGACGTGGGAGTACTGATTTACAGGTACAAAAAAAGCGCCGGAAGGCGCTTTTTTCTGACAGCATAAACTTATTTGCTGCCCGGGATGTTGAAACGCTTGTTGAAGCGGTCAACACGGCCACCGGTAGCAACATCACGCTGCTTGCCAGTATAGAACGGGTGGCACTTGCTGCACACGTCCAGGTTCAGATCGTGACCGACGGTAGAGCGGATTTTGATGACGTTACCGCAAGAGCAGTTTGCAGTAATTTCTTCGTATTTCGGGTGAATATCTTTTTTCATGGGAAAACCTCGGTTTAAGGCCGCGTCGCTCTTCCAGCCCTAACGCCAGACACCACGCGATGTTAATTATTTCCCGTCGCCTTTCACGCTGCATCAACAGCCTGAAACTCTCGGGTAATGGTCATTATTTGACGCAATCAATTTGCATCAAAGGCGGCGAATCATACAGAAATTAACCTGCTCATGCAAACTGATCCGCATTCTACCCTTCACTAATGTGTATACTAACCCGCCAGATTTCAAGTCAGGATGATTTAATGCCCGTTGCGCATGTTGCCTTACCCGTTCCGCTACCTCGTACCTTTGACTATCTCCTGCCGGAAGGTATGAGCGCCAAAGCCGGGTGTCGCGTACGCGTGCCCTTTGGCAAGCAACAGGAGCGCGTCGGTATCGTCCTGTCAGTCAGCGAGCAAAGCGAGTTGCCGCTCAACGAATTGAAAGCCGTTCGCGAGGTGTTGGACAGCGAACCGGTCTATTCGACCTCCGTCTGGCGTTTATTGCTGTGGGCTGCTGATTACTACCATCATCCCATTGGCGATGTGCTGTTCCATGCCCTGCCAATCCTGTTGCGCCAGGGCAGACCCGCCGCCAACACGCCCATGTGGTACTGGTTCGCCACCGAGGAAGGCCAGGTCATCGACCTCAACAGTCTGAAGCGCTCTCCAAAGCAGCAGCAGGCGCTGGCTGCGCTGCGTCAGGGAAAAATCTGGCGCGATCGGGTGGGCGAACTTGAATTTAACGATGCTGCATTACAGGCGCTACGTAAAAAAGGCCTGTGCTCCCTGGCGAGTGAAACGCCAGGTTTCAGCGACTGGCGTACCCACTACGCCGTCTCTGGTGAACGACTGCGCCTGAACACGGAACAGGCTACCGCCGTTGGGGCCATTCATAGCGCGTCGGACAGTTTTAGCGCCTGGTTGCTCGCAGGTGTGACGGGTTCCGGCAAAACAGAAGTCTATTTAAGCGTGCTGGAAAATGTTCTCGCCCAGGGCAAACAGGCACTGGTAATGGTGCCGGAGATTGGCCTGACGCCACAAACCATTGCCCGCTTTCGCGAACGCTTCAATGCCCCGGTCGAAGTCCTGCACTCGGGTTTAAATGACAGCGAACGTCTTTCAGCATGGCTGAAAGCCAAAAATGGCGAAGCGGCAATAGTCATCGGCACACGCTCATCGTTGTTTACCCCATTTAAAAACCTCGGCGTAATTGTCATCGATGAAGAGCATGACAGCTCCTACAAGCAACAGGAAGGCTGGCGCTACCATGCCCGCGATCTGGCGGTTTACCGCGCCCACAGCGAACAGATCCCGATTATTCTCGGTTCAGCAACCCCCGCGCTGGAAACGTTGTGCAACGTGCGGCAGAACAAATACCGCATGCTGCGCCTGACGCGTCGAGCCGGAAACGCGCGCCCTGCCACTCAGCACGTGCTGGATTTAAAGGGCCAGCAGGTGCAGGCCGGACTGGCTCCGGCGCTGATCGCCCGCATGCGTCAGCATTTGCAGGCAGATAATCAGGTAATTTTGTTTCTTAATCGTCGGGGTTTTGCACCTGCGCTGCTGTGTCACGACTGTGGCTGGATTGCCGAATGCCCACGCTGCGATCACTACTACACGCTGCATCAGGCGCAGCATCACCTGCGCTGCCACCATTGCGACAGCCAGCGCCCGATACCGCGCCAGTGCCCTTCCTGTGGCTCTACGCACATGGTGCCGGTAGGACTCGGCACCGAGCAACTGGAACAAGCTCTGGCGCCCTTTTTCCCCGGCGTGCCGATTTCGCGTATCGATCGCGACACCACCAGCCGTAAGGGATCGCTGGAGCAGCACCTGGCAGAAGTCCATCGCGGCGGCGCTCGCATTCTCATCGGCACACAAATGCTGGCGAAAGGCCACCACTTTCCGGATGTCACGCTGGTTGCACTACTGGATGTTGACGGGGCGCTATTCTCTGCCGATTTCCGTTCGGCTGAACGCTTCGCCCAACTTTATACCCAGGTTTCCGGACGCGCTGGGCGCGCCGGTAAACAAGGCGAAGTGGTGTTGCAAACGCACCATCCTGAACATCCGCTACTGCAAACCTTGTTGTATAAAGGTTATGACGCCTTTGCCGAACAGGCACTGGCCGAACGGCAAACGCTGCAGCTTCCGCCGTGGACCAGCCACGTGATCGTGCGGGCAGAAGATCATAACAATCAGCATGCGCCGATGTTCTTACAACAGCTGCGAAACCTGATTCAGGCCAGCCCGTTAGCTGATGACAAACTCTGGGTGTTAGGCCCGGTTCCCGCGCTGGCCCCCAAACGTGGCGGTCGCTATCGCTGGCAAATTTTGTTGCAACATCCGTCACGCATTCGCCTACAGCATATCGTCAGCGGAACGCTGGCGTTGATCAATACGCTACCCGATTCACGTAAGGTGAAATGGGTGTTGGATGTCGATCCCATCGAGGGATAACCCCTCATGATGCGAGGCGGATCGTAAAATTAAAGATCCATCACACTTTTTATGAAAATTCTGTAACTGCTTCTATTCACTATCTGATAAAAATGTTTCAGATGAAGGTTATCCAGGGACAGGTCTGTGCCAGCTGCACCCTGGCGAGGAGAAAGAGTGAAACCGAACAAGCAGGTTGCCGCCGCTACGATGAAAGATGTTGCTCTGAAGGCGAAAGTCTCAACGGCAACCGTATCCCGCGCATTAATGAACCCTGACAAAGTCTCTCAGTCCACCCGTAACCGGGTCGAACAGGCAGCTCTGGAAGTGGGATATTTACCCCAGTCAATGGGACGGAACGTTAAACGAAATGAATCACGTACCATTCTGGTGATTGTGCCGGATATCTGCGATCCCTTTTTTAGCGAAGTGATTCGTGGCATAGAAGTCACTGCCGCAGAACAAGGTTACCTGGTACTTATCGGCGATTGCGCGCACCAGAATCAGCAAGAAAAGACCTTTCTTAACCTCATTATTACCAAGCAGATAGATGGCATGGTCCTGCTCAGCTCACGCCTGCCATTTGATGCCAGCGTGGAAGAACAGCGCAATTTACCGCCGATGGTCATGTCCAACGAATTTGCGCCAGAGCTGGAACTGCCTACCGTTCACATTGATAACCTCACTGCTGCCTTTAACGCGATGAATTACCTGCTGGAGCTGGGGCATAAGCGCATTGGTTGCATTGCCGGGCCAGAGGATATGCCGCTGTGCCACTACCGCCTGCAAGGCTATGTTCAGGCACTACGCCGCAGTGGAATTACGGTCGATCCACACTTCATCGCGCGCGGTGATTTCACCTATGAAGCGGGCGCTAACGCGTTAAAACAGCTGCTTGCGCTACCGCAACCTCCGACCGCGGTCTTTTGTCACAGCGATGTGATGGCGCTTGGCGCGCTCTCTTACGCCAAGCGTCAGGGCTTAAAAGTACCGGATGATTTATCTATCATTGGCTTCGATAATATTTCACTGACGGAATTTTGTGATCCACCCCTGACAACCGTCGCACAGCCGCGTTTCGATATCGGACGCGAAGCTATGCTGTTACTGCTCGATCAGCTTCACGGGCAGAACGTCAGCAGTGGTTCACGTTTACTGGACTGTGAACTCATAATTCGGGGCACTACCCGGGCACTGACTTAAAGTAAGGTGCTTTCGGACTCCCCTGTCTGGTCAAAGGCCCGTCGCTTAAGTAACATGGCGGGCTGACGAACGAATAAATACAGCGAAACGATAGTGGCACAACGAGATTATGTACGTCGCGGCCAACCGGCACCTTCGCGGCGCAAAAAGAGCACATCACGGAAAAAGCAACGCAGTACGTCAGCGGTATCCCCCGCTATGGTCGCTATTGCTGCAGCCGTACTCGTGACCTTTATCGGTGGTCTGTACTTCATTACGCATCACAAGAAAGAAGAGTCCGAGACGCTGCAAAGCCAGAAAGTCACCGGAAATGGCATCCCGCCTAAACCGGAAGAACGCTGGCGCTATATCAAGGAGCTGGAAAGCCGTCAGCCAGGCGTGCGTGCACCTACCGAACCCTCTGCGGGTGGCGAAGTGCTTAACGCCGATCAGTTGACCAATGAGCAGCGCCAGTTACTGGCGCAAATGCAGGCCGATATGCGTCAACAGCCTACACAGCTCAACGAAGTACCGTGGAACGAACAAACACCTGAACAGCGCCAGCAAACGCTGCAGCGTCAGCGTCAGGTGCAACAACAACAGTGGAACAACGCGCAGCAGCAGGCTCGGCAGCAGCAAACGCGGGTAACGGAACAGCCTTACCAGCAGCCACAAACGCGTGCAGCGCAAACCGCACCGGTACAACAGCCGCGCCAGACGCAGCCAAAACCGGTGGCCCAGCAGCCGTACCAGGATCTGCTGCAGACGCCAGCGCACACCACTGCCGCACAGCCTAAAACGCAACCGGCCGCGCCAATAACGAATGAGACACAGCCGCCAAAACAGACGGCAGAGAAAAAAGATGAACGCCGCTGGATGGTTCAGTGCGGGTCATTCAAAGGGGCTGAGCAGGCAGAAACAGTACGTGCTCAACTGGCCTTTGAGGGCTTCAATTCCCGCATTACCACCAATAACGGTTGGAATCGCGTGGTGATTGGCCCGGTGAAAGGCAAGGAAAATGCCGACAACACCATCAGTCGCCTGAAAGTTGCCGGCCACACAAACTGCATTCGACTCGCCACTGGGGGTTGAAACCCCCAAAATCTCCCCCATCTATACTTGCATTACGCCCCGTACACCTGTGCGGGGCCTGTATTCTGCATTTGTAACCAAGGGGTCTGCTCGTGACAACAATAGTAAGCGTACGCCGTAACGGCCATGTGGTAATCGCCGGTGATGGTCAGGCCACACTGGGTAACACCGTAATGAAAGGCAACGTGAAAAAAGTCCGCCGTCTGTACAACGACAAAGTCATTGCGGGCTTTGCGGGCGGTACTGCGGATGCATTCACGCTGTTTGAACTGTTTGAACGCAAACTGGAAATGCACCAGGGTCACCTGGTTAAGGCCGCCGTTGAGCTGGCTAAAGACTGGCGAACCGACCGTATGCTGCGCAAACTCGAAGCGTTGCTGGCCGTTGCAGATGAAACAGCATCGCTCATCATCACGGGTAACGGTGACGTCATTCAGCCAGAAAACGATCTGATTGCCATCGGCTCCGGCGGTCCCTACGCCCAGGCTGCAGCACGCGCTCTGCTGGAAAACACCGAGCTTGGCGCACGCGAAATTGCTGAGAAAGCGTTGGATATTGCAGGGGATATCTGCATTTATACCAACCACTTCCATACCATCGAAGAATTGAACTCCAAAGCGTAAGGATCCCCCATGTCTGAAATGACCCCACGCGAAATTGTCAGCGAACTGAACAAGCACATCATCGGCCAGGACAATGCTAAGCGTTCCGTGGCGATAGCACTGCGTAACCGCTGGCGCCGCATGCAGCTCAACGAAGAGCTGCGCCATGAAGTCACACCGAAAAACATTCTGATGATTGGCCCAACCGGTGTCGGTAAAACTGAGATCGCCCGCCGTCTGGCAAAACTGGCCAATGCGCCATTCATCAAAGTTGAAGCAACGAAATTCACTGAAGTCGGCTATGTGGGTAAAGAAGTTGACTCCATCATCCGCGATCTGACCGATGCCGCCATCAAAATGGTTCGCGTTCAGGCGATTGAGAAAAACCGCTTCCGCGCAGAAGAAATGGCAGAAGAACGTATTCTCGATGTACTGATCCCGCCAGCCAAAAATAACTGGGGACAGTCAGAACAGCCTCAGGAACCTTCTGCTGCACGTCAGGCATTTCGTAAAAAACTGCGTGAAGGCCAACTGGACGACAAAGAGATTGAAATCGATCTCGCTGCCGCACCGATGGGCGTAGAAATTATGGCGCCTCCGGGAATGGAGGAGATGACCAGCCAGCTACAATCCATGTTCCAGAACCTGGGCGGTCAGAAACAAAAACCGCGTAAGCTGAAAATCAAAGACGCGATGAAGCTGCTGATTGAAGAAGAAGCGGCCAAACTGGTCAATCCGGAAGAGCTGAAACAGGAAGCAATCGACGCCGTTGAGCAGCACGGGATCGTGTTTATCGACGAAATCGACAAAATCTGTAAGCGTGGCGAATCCTCTGGCCCGGATGTTTCCCGTGAAGGCGTACAGCGCGACCTGCTGCCGCTGGTTGAAGGCTGCACCGTCTCTACCAAGCACGGTATGGTGAAAACCGATCACATTCTGTTTATCGCCTCCGGCGCATTCCAGGTGGCCAAACCGTCTGACCTGATCCCGGAACTGCAGGGCCGTTTGCCGATCCGTGTGGAGCTGCAAGCACTGACCACCAGCGATTTCGAGCGCATTCTGACCGAACCGAATGCCTCTATCACTGTGCAGTACAAAGCGCTGATGGCAACCGAAGGTGTGGACATCAACTTCACCGAATCGGGTATTAAACGCATTGCTGAAGCGGCCTGGCAGGTTAACGAAACCACCGAAAACATCGGTGCGCGTCGTCTGCATACCGTTCTCGAGCGTCTGATGGAAGATATTTCCTATGATGCGAGCGATTTGAACGGTCAAAGCATCACAATTGATGCCGAATATGTGAGCAAACATCTGGATGCGCTGGTCGCAGATGAAGATCTGAGCCGTTTTATCCTATAATCGCGTTCAATGCATTTTCATCACTGTTGATGGGGCTGATAAAGCCCCATTTTTATTGGCGCTAAATATGACTGAACAACAACAAATTAGCCGCTCACAAGCCTGGCTGGAAAGTTTACGACCTAAGACCTTACCGCTCGCCTTCGCGGCGATCATCGTCGGTACGGCATTAGCATGGTGGCAAGGATATTTCGATCCGCTGGTGGCTCTGCTGGCATTAATTACGGCAGGGCTACTGCAAATCCTGTCCAATCTCGCTAACGATTATGGCGATGCCGTCAAAGGTAGCGATAAACCCGACCGCATCGGACCGCTGCGTGGCATGCAAAAAGGCGTTATTACCCAGCAGGAGATGAAGCGTGCGCTGATCGTCACGGTGGTCTTAATCTGCCTGTCCGGTCTGGCACTGGTGGCGGTAGCATGTCACACACTGGCGGATTTTGTCGGCTTCCTGATTCTCGGTGGCCTGTCGATTATCGCTGCTATCACCTATACCGTCGGTAATCGTCCATACGGGTATATCGGTCTGGGTGATATTTCTGTGCTGGTCTTCTTCGGGTGGCTCAGCGTGATGGGGAGCTGGTACCTGCAGGCGCATACGCTAATTCCGGCGTTAATCCTGCCGGCAACCGCCTGCGGCCTGCTGGCAACTGCCGTACTCAACGTTAACAACCTGCGCGATATCAACAGCGACAGAGAGAACGGCAAAAACACGCTGGTGGTGCGCTTAGGCGCGGTTAATGCCCGCCGTTACCATGCCTGCCTGCTGATGGGCACGCTGGTCTGTCTGGCGCTCTTTAACCTGTTCTCGTTGCAAAGTTTATGGGGATGGCTCTTTATCCTCGCCGCACCGCTGCTGATTAAACAGGCGCGCTACGTGATGCGTGAAATGGATCCTACGGCAATGCGCCCAATGCTGGAACGCACCGTAAAAGCGGCACTGCTGACTAACCTGCTGTTTGTTGTTGGAATTTTCTTAAGTCAGTGGTCTGCATAACTGACAAATATCAATTAACAACTGATGATTTTGCCAACAGTACACATAGCGCGATATACTAAAAATTCTCGCAGCAACTGAACGTTAAGCCTATGAAATACGATACATCCGAGCTTTGTGACATCTATCAGGAAGATGTCAACGTCGTGGAACCGCTGTTCTCTAACTTTGGAGGACGGTCGTCGTTTGGCGGACAAATCATCACGGTAAAATGTTTCGAGGACAACGGGTTGCTGTACGATCTGCTCGAACAAAACGGCCGTGGTCGTATTCTGCTGGTCGATGGCGGCGGTTCTGTCCGTCGTGCGCTGGTCGATGCCGAACTGGCTCGTCTGGCAGTACAGAATGAATGGGAAGGTCTGGTCATCTACGGCTCAGTACGCCAGGTAGACGATCTGGAAGAGCTGGACATCGGCATTCAGGCGATTGCCGCTATTCCGGTGGGTGCTGCAGGTGAAGGCATTGGGGAAAGCGATGTACGCGTCAACTTCGGTGGCGTGACGTTCTTCTCCGGCGACCACTTGTACGCCGACAATACCGGAATAATTCTTTCCGAAGACCCTCTCGATATCGAGTAAGCATAAAAGGCACCGTAAGGTGCCTTTTTTATACGTTGTCGCCGATTGCCGGATGGCGGCTTACGCTTTATCCGGCCTACAAACAGGGGCGATTACGCGAAAGATTTCGTGTTGTAGCAAGACGGCAAGCGAAGGTATCCCCAGGAGCGTAGTAAACTACGTGACTGGGGTAACTGAGCGCGGCTAACGCAGCTACGGCGCGAAAGATAAAGCGTAATCAGACTTCTTCCATACGACCCAGCAGGGCATGCAGACGATCCTGCCAGCCACTCTGCTGTTCTTTCAGGCTGTTGTTCTCACGCTCCAGCTCTTCACGCTGCTGCTGTGCAGACTGAACTTCCTGCGACAGTGAGTTGTTCTTTTCTTTCAGCTCTTCGATTTCCATCTGCAACAGCGTGATGGTATCAATCGCCTGCTGTACTTTTGCTTCCAGTTTCTCAAACACTTCTAATGACATCGTCATACCTCTCCTGAATTGCAAGGCGTTGATGGATAAAAATCCTCGTCCCGATAACCGGCGACGCCTTAATAAAAACGAGCGCACACTACTTAACACCGATTGTATGAAGCCGCGTCATCCCTGTCCAGCGGCATCCCGCGCAGATTGCGGTTTGCGACACTTTTAATCTTTGTCCTGGTGACATAACTGTCATAACTCTTAAGTGTTAACAGGATGATCGGTGAAATGATTCAGCTCACACTATTTTTGTATAACAAATACAGCGCAATGGCGCGAAAACGCTCATTTTGTTGATGGAGTACACACATTTTAATTTCGATATTTCTCGTTTTTGAGCGTTAACGATAAATTAACAGTGTGCCTACCGGCTCCGGGGATGTCAGTGACCTTCTCGCATACAATAAACATTAAACTCTTCAGGATCCGATTATGAGTCAAACATCAACCTTGAAAGGCCAGTGCATTGCTGAATTCCTCGGTACCGGGTTGTTGATTTTCTTCGGTGTGGGATGTGTCGCTGCACTCAAAGTGGCTGGGGCTACTTTTGGGCAGTGGGAAATCAGTATCATCTGGGGTCTGGGGGTAGCCATGGCTATCTATCTGACGGCAGGCGTTTCTGGCGCACACCTGAATCCAGCAGTCACCATCGCACTATGGCTGTTCGCCTGTTTTGATAAACGCAAAGTTGTACCTTTTATTATTTCGCAAATTGCCGGCGCCTTTTGCGCAGCGGCATTGGTTTACGGGCTTTATTACAATCTTTTCATCGACTTTGAACAAACCAACCATATCGTGCGCGGCAGTACAGAGAGCCTGGGTCTGGCTGGCACTTTCTCCACCTATCCAAACCCGCATATCAATTTTGTGCAGGCCTTCGCGGTTGAAATGGTCATTACCGCTATTCTAATGGGGCTGATTCTGGCACTGACCGACGATGGTAACGGTGTACCGCGTGGTCCACTGGCACCGCTGCTGATCGGCTTACTGATTGCCGTTATTGGTGCATCCATGGGTCCACTGACCGGTTTTGCGATGAACCCGGCACGTGACTTCGGACCGAAACTCTTCGCCTGGATGGCAGGATGGGGCGAGATTGCCTTCACAGGTGGTCGTGATATCCCTTACTTCCTGGTCCCCGTGTTTGGTCCGATTACCGGCGCAATTCTGGGCGCATGGGCATATCGCAAACTGATTGGTCGCCATTTACCGTGCGATGTCTGCGCGATTGAAGAGAAAGACGCTGCGGCCAACACTCAACAAAAAGCTTCGCTGTAATGTGACTACGGGACAAAAAAAATCATGACTGAGAAAAAATATATCGTTGCGCTCGACCAGGGCACCACCAGCTCCCGCGCGGTCGTAATGGACCACGATGCGAACATCGTTAGCGTTTCGCAACGCGAATTCGAGCAAATCTATCCGAAAGCAGGCTGGGTAGAACATGACCCAATGGAAATTTGGGCGACCCAAAGCTCCACACTGGTAGAAGTGCTGGCGAAAGCCGATATCAGTTCCGATGAAATTGCAGCGATCGGTATTACCAACCAGCGTGAAACCACCATTGTCTGGGAACGTGAAACCGGTAAGCCAATCTATAACGCCATTGTGTGGCAGTGTCGTCGTACCGCAGATATCTGCGAGAAGCTCAAGCGCGACGGTATGGAAGAGTACATCCGTAACAACACCGGTCTGGTCATTGACCCGTATTTCTCCGGTACCAAAGTGAAGTGGATCCTCGACCACGTAGAAGGCTCGCGTGAGCGTGCCCGTCGCGGTGAGCTGCTGTTCGGTACCGTAGACACCTGGCTTATCTGGAAAATGACTCAGGGACGCGTACACGTCACGGATTACACCAACGCCTCACGTACCATGCTGTTCAACATCCATTCCCTGGATTGGGACGACAAGATGCTGGATGCGTTGGACATTCCGCGTGCAATGCTGCCGGAAGTTCGCCGTTCTTCTGAAGTCTATGGCCAGACCAACATTGGCGGTAAAGGCGGTACACGTATTCCTATCTCCGGTATCGCGGGTGACCAGCAGGCTGCACTATTCGGCCAGCTGTGCGTGAAGGAAGGGATGGCAAAGAACACCTACGGTACTGGCTGCTTCATGCTGATGAATACCGGCGAGAAAGCCGTTAAGTCAGAAAATGGACTGCTGACCACTATCGCTTGTGGCCCGACCGGAGAAGTGAACTACGCGCTGGAAGGTGCCGTGTTCATGGCGGGTGCATCCATCCAGTGGCTGCGTGATGAGATGAAACTCATCAGCGATGCATTCGACTCCGAATATTTCGCCACCAAAGTGAAGGACACCAACGGCGTGTATGTTGTTCCGGCATTCACCGGTTTGGGCGCACCCTACTGGGACCCGTATGCACGTGGCGCCATCTTCGGCCTGACCCGTGGCGTAAACTCCAACCACATCATCCGTGCAACGCTTGAGTCTATCGCTTACCAGACCCGCGACGTGCTGGAAGCAATGCAGGCGGACTCTGGTATTCGTCTGCATGCGCTGCGTGTCGATGGTGGCGCGGTTGCCAACAACTTCCTGATGCAGTTCCAGTCTGACATTCTTGGCACCCGCGTTGAGCGCCCGGAAGTTCGCGAAGTCACCGCGCTGGGCGCCGCATACCTGGCAGGTCTTGCCGTCGGTTTCTGGCAGAACCTGGATGAGCTTCAGGAAAAAGCGGTCATTGAGCGTGAATTCCGCCCTGGCATCGAAACCACCGAACGTAACTTCCGTTACAGCGGCTGGAAAAAAGCGGTTAAACGCGCCCTGGCGTGGGAAGACCACGAAGAGTAATGCTGAAATGCCGGATGGGGCTAACGCCTTATCCGGCAAAACTGTCTCAACCCTGCACACGCACATACATCAATAATCCCGCCCCCTCCCCTGTGCTACACTTCGCGCCATTCCTTTCTGCTACGAGTTTGCAATGAGACGAGAACTTGCCATTGAATTTTCACGCGTGACCGAAGCGGCTGCACTGGCTGGCTATAAATGGTTGGGTCGCGGCGATAAAAATACCGCTGACGGCGCGGCGGTGAACGCCATGCGTATTATGCTCAACCAGGTCAACATCGACGGTACCATCGTGATTGGCGAAGGTGAGATCGACGAAGCACCCATGTTGTTTATTGGTGAAAAAGTTGGAACCGGTCTCGGCGATGCTGTTGATATTGCAGTCGATCCCATCGAAGGTACACGCATGACAGCAATGGGTCAGGCGAATGCGCTGGCGGTCCTCGCGGTCGGTGACAAAGGCTGCTTCCTGAACGCACCGGACATGTACATGGAAAAGCTGATTGTCGGCCCTGGTGCCAAAGGTTCAATCGACCTGAACCTGTCGCTGGAGGCGAACCTGCGTAATGTCGCCAGCGCGCTCAACAAACCGCTGAGCGAACTGACCGTCACCATTCTGGCGAAACCACGCCACGATGAAACCATCGCCGAAATGCAGGCGCTGGGCGTTCGCGTATTCGCGATTCCCGACGGCGACGTGGCCGCGTCTATTCTGACCTGTATGCCAGACAGTGAAGTTGACGTGCTGTATGGCATTGGTGGCGCACCGGAAGGTGTCGTCTCTGCCGCCGTTATCCGCGCACTGGATGGCGACATGCAGGGCCGTCTGCTGGCGCGCCATGACGTCAAAGGTGACAGCGAAGAGAACCGTCGTATCGGCGAACAGGAGCTGGCTCGCTGCGCCGCAATGGGTATTGAGGCAGGTAAAGCGCTGCGTCTGGATGAAATGGCCCGCAGCGACAACGTTATCTTCTCCGCCACCGGCATCACCAAAGGCGATCTGCTGGAAGGGATTAGCCGCAAAGGTAATATCGCCACCACCGAAACACTGCTGATCCGTGGAAAATCACGTACGATCCGTCGTATTCAGTCCATCCACTACCTTGATCGCAAAGATCCGGATGTACAGACGCATATCCTGTAATTGATTTGATCAATAGAGCCTTCCAGCCCATCCGGGCTGGAAATCTTTCGTGCAACAAACGAAGATAAGGCAATCACAGCAGACAGGAGAACACCATGGCAGATTGGGTAACAGGCAAAGTCATTAAGGTACAAAACTGGACCGATGCCTTATTTAGTTTGACCGTGCGAGCTCCGGTTCTTCCCTTCACAGCCGGTCAGTTTACCAAGCTTGGCCTCGAAATTGACGGCGAGCGTGTCCAGCGCGCCTATTCCTACGTGAATGCGCCCGATAACCCCGATTTAGAGTTCTATCTGGTGACGGTTCCTGACGGAAAACTCAGCCCCCGTCTGGCCGCACTGAAACCTGGCGACGAAGTACAGGTAGTGAGCGAAGCAGCCGGTTTCTTTGTGCTGGATGAAATTCCCGATTGCGACACGCTGTGGATGCTGGCAACCGGTACGGCGATCGGCCCCTATTTATCGATTCTGCAGTTGGGCAAAGATCTGGACCGTTTTAACAATCTGGTGCTGGTCCACGCCGCCCGCTATGCCGCCGATTTAAGCTATCTGACGTTAATGCAGGACCTGGAAAAACGCTACGAAGGTAAATTACGTATCCAGACGGTTGTGAGCCGTGAAACCGCCGCAGGTTCATTAACCGGGCGAGTTCCGGCGTTGATTGAAAGCGGCGCGCTGGAAACTGCGGTTGGGCTACCTATGGATACAGCAACCAGTCATGTGATGCTCTGTGGTAACCCGCAAATGGTACGCGACACGCAGCAACTGCTGAAAGAAACCCGGCAGATGACCAAACATCTGCGCCGTCGACCAGGCCATATGACTGCTGAGCACTACTGGTGAGGGCTTGCCGGATGGCGCTTACGCCTATCCGGCCTACAATTACTGGCGCTCGGCTTTATATTTCACATCCAGCGTATCTTTACCAAATTTGTTTTCGCCCTGGGTGCCGACAAACGCGCCCAGATCGATAAGCATACCAACCAGAATCAGCGTCGGTACAAAGCGGCCCACCGCCCATTGCCAGACACCAGGCAATACCGCCCAGTTTCCGGCCAGCAGCATCCATGCAAGAATCATCAGGAACGCCCACGCGCCGGAGCGACCCCGATCATGCAGACGTTTTACTGTGACTGCAGCCGTCGGCCACAGCAGACAGACCAGACAAAATGCCGCCGTCTGGATATCGAGCAATTGTTTACTCGCCAGCGAAAACAAAACCAGCATCCCGACAATCCACAGACCTACCCAAATCCAGAAATCACGGCGTCCAAGACGCCCTTTAAATGAGAATAACCACTGCTGTATGGTCATGTAGGTTCCTTGATTATTACCTTCCAGAACAGTTTACCCTTTTGACAAGCCCGACAGTTATCGTTTTAATCGTGGTCAGTCATAATGAAAGGTACGATTGATGAAGCAAGGATTGACTCTGTTTTTATTATTGTTTTCAGCCCTGTCCGTAAGTACTACGGCACTGGCGCAAGAGCCCTCGACGGCAACCACGGCCCCTTACCTGCTGGCGGGCGCGCCGACCTTTGACCTGTCGATCAGCCAATTTCGTGAAAACTTTAATACGCAGAATCCGAAGCTTGCTCTGAATGAGTTCCGTGCCATCGACAGCAGCCGCGATCGGGCAAATCTCACCCGTGCCGCCAGTAAAATCAATGAAAACCTGTATGCGTCATCCGCCCTTGAGCGCGGTACCTTAAAAATCAAAAGTATGCAGATAACCTGGCTGCCGATTCAGGGGCCAGAACAAAAGGCAGCCAAAGCGAAAGCGCTGGAATACATGACTGCCGTTATTCGCACCGTGGCGCCCTTACTGACGAAAGAACAAAGCCAGAAAAAGCTGCAAAAATTGCTCACGGCAGGCAAAGGTAAGCACTACTATGCGGAAACCGAAGGCGCAATTCGCTATGTTGTGGCAGATAACGGCGAAAAGGGGCTGACCTTCGCTGTTGAACCGATTAAGCTGGCACTATCTGAAAACCTCGAAGGATCGAATAAGTGACAAAAAGCAAAGCCTTTCGGGGGATGAATCTCTATACTGTTTCACAGACCATGCTGCCCTGACGGGCGGCCATCTTCCTTAATTCGCTGACAAGCGTGGAGAAATGAAATGCGACATCCTTTAGTGATGGGTAACTGGAAACTGAACGGCAGCCGCCATATGGTAAACGAACTGGTTGCTAACCTGCGTAAAGAACTGGCTGGCGTTGCTGGCTGTGCAGTAGCAATCGCTCCGCCGGAAATGTATATCGACCTGGCGAAACACGCCGCTGCCGGTAGCCACATCATTCTGGGCGCGCAGAACGTTGACCTGAACCTGTCTGGCGCATTCACCGGTGAAACAAGCGCTGAAATGCTGAAAGATATCGGCGCGCAGTACATCATTATCGGTCACTCTGAGCGTCGTACTTACCACAAAGAGTCTGACGAGCTGATCGCGAAGAAATTCGCTGTGCTGAAAGAGCAGGGTCTGACGCCGGTTCTGTGCATCGGTGAAACCGAAGCAGAAAACGAAGCTGGCAAAACTGAAGAAGTGTGCGCGCGTCAGATCGATGCAGTACTGAAAACTCAGGGTGCGAGCGCATTCGAAGGCGTGGTTATCGCTTACGAACCTGTATGGGCTATCGGTACCGGCAAATCTGCCACTCCGGCACAGGCTCAGGCTGTCCACAAATTCATCCGTGACCACATTGCTAAAGCTGACGCGAAAATCGCTGAACAAGTGATCATCCAGTACGGCGGTTCCGTAAACGCAGCTAACGCCGCAGAACTGTTCGCTCAGCCGGACATCGACGGCGCGCTGGTTGGCGGTGCATCTCTGAAAGCAGACGCTTTCGCCGTGATCGTTAAAGCAGCTGAAGCCGCTAAACAGGCCTAAGTTGTTAAAAGGGGAGCATCGCTCCCCTTCTTATACCCGCTTTACCAGTATCCCAGCCAGTGCCACCAGAAGGCCCCCGTGACACCCCAGATGGTCAGGTTGACCACACTCATCACCAGTCCCGTTTTCCACCACTCCGCCAGTGTAACGTAACCCGAACCAAAGATGATCGGCGCAGTCCCTGTACCATAGTGCGTGAGCGACATCATCAACGAGGAGGAGAAGCCCAGCATCAGACCGAGCAGCGCCGGTGGAGCACCGAGACCTAATCCCGCGGCAAAGAACGCAGCGAACATCGCCGTAATATGCGCAGTCGTGCTGGCAAAAAAGTAGTGCGAATAGACGTAAAGCAGGATCAAAAGCAGCGTGGCAATACTCCAGTGCACGCCAAGATGGTCAATTGCACTACCAACACTCGTCGCCAGCCAGCCGACCAGACCCAGTTTGCTCAGGAAATCCGCCATCATAACCAGTGCGGCAAACCAGACTATCGTATCCCATGCGCCACGGCATTTAAGGATATCGTCCCAACTCAATACCCCTGTCACTAACAGTACAGATAAGCCAATGAGCGCCGCGCTGGTGGGGTTAACAGCCCAGGTACTGCCCATCAGCATGGCAGGAACACCTGCCCACAGGCACAGCAGCAAAGCGAAAACCGCGAGGGTGATTTTTTCAGCCAGCGACAACGGACCGAGTGCCCCCAGCTTTTCCCGGGCAAACTCTGGCGCATTCGGCGTGCGTGTAATAGCGGGCGGATAGAGCCACCAGATGACAATAGGCATCACGGCCAGTGAGACAACGGCAGGAAGAAGCGCCGCAATCGCCCACATTCCCCAGGTCATATCCAGTACCCCATCCGTCCCTTTGGTCAAAAAACTCACAATAAGCGGGTTTGGCGCGGTAGCGGTAATAAACATCGCCGAACTGATCGGGTTAATGTTGTAGTTCACCAGAGCCAGATAACGACCTGTCGCGCCGTTCTCCTTGTCTCCGGGTTGAGAGCCCAGACTTTCCGCAATCGCCCGCATCACCGGGTGGATAATACCGCCGCCGCGCGCGGTATTGCTCGGTGTAACGGGTGCGATCAGCGTTTCCGCCAGGGTTAACGCCCAGGCAATACCCAGCGTTCTTTTGCCAAACAGAGCAATAAACCCGTAGCCAATTCGCGCACCTAACCCCGTTTTCAACAGGCTTTGCGACAGCATGATGGAGATGCCGATCAGCCAGATCAGTTGGTTAGAAAAGCCACTCAGCGCTGCGGTAGGTTTACCAGGGTGCGTCACGCCGGTCATGGCTACCAGCATAATCGCCACAATCGCGATAGCACCAATGGGCATGGCTTTCCCGATGATCGCCGCGATAGTACCGATGAACAGCGCCAGCAGGTGCCACGCTTCGGGGGTTACGTCATTGGGACAAGGGATAACAAACCAGATGGTCAGCGTAATAACGATCGAAAAAATGGCGGGCCAACAGCGGATGGGGGTCAATCTGTCCATGAATCAATCCTTGAGTTTCCAGCACGCAAATCTGCGCCCGGATATTAACCGCTATCAGCCTACATAAAACAATTCATTATCTCACAAAACAAATAATTAACACCGCAATGAAACTATAATTTCCCCAACACGCTAAACCACAGATAATCCAGCGGCAGTAGCATCAGATACGTTGCCGCCGCCAGTGCGATACACAGCAGCATCCCGGCCCTTGCAGGCACTTTCCCGAGCGCCATTGCCACCACGATCGGCGAAGCCTGATACGGCAGTAGCGGCGTGGAATAGCCCAGCACCTGAATCATAATCACCGACAGCAGCGGAAACCCGGTCGCATCGGCAAAGCTCTGCGCCAGCGTGGTGTACAGCGCCGGAACGCCGTTAGCGGTCATAATAAAATTGAGTGCGGTAGTAATACCGGTTAACGCGAGGAAGCTGGTAAACGGTTTTTCAGCATCCAGCGGCATCACCTGCAGCAGCGCTTCGCCCACCGCGCTACCGATGCCGGTTTGCGTCACGGTAATCGCCAGCCCCAAAATCCCCGCGACGTAAATACAGGTACGGATATTCACCCCACTGGAAAATTCTTCGCCATTAATAAATCCTACGCGCGGCAACAGCGTAATCACCGCCGCCACCAGCCCGGTCCATGCCGGCCCCACACCATGCCAGCTTTCGCTGACCCACAGAAACAGCACCACCGCTAACATCCAGGCCAGACGTTTTTCATCACGACTCATTGGGTCAGGTGGCGTCAGATCGCGCGGCGCATGGGGTCGGCCAGGAAACAGCCAGCAGATAAGCACAATGAGCACCGCACCTTTTAGCCAACCCAACACGGGTGTATGTAGCAGCAAATAGGGAAGATAATTCAAGTGGATGCCCCAGGAACCTTCCGCTGCACCACTCATCACCAGGTTTGGTACGTTAGCAGGCAAGATCGTGGCGGAAAGCTGGAAGGTACCAAAACCCACGGCCAACGCCAGACCATACCAGGCGCGCGTGCCGTCGTTAATGCCAGCCCGTTTCGCCATCGCCGCCACAATCGGCATCAGCAACGCAATACGTCCCATGTTGGACGGCATGACGAACGCCAGTGCGTAACTCAGCAGCACCACGCTCGCGACCATTAATGGCCAGGAGTCTGTCAGCCTTGACGACAATGCCCTCGCCGCCCGGTCTGCCAGCCCCGTTTTACGAATCGCGATGCCCAGCACAAAACCACTGAAGACCAGCCAGAACGCCGATGAGGCAAAGCCGCCAAAGATCACATCCGGTGGCGCGATTTTGGCCACCATCGCCACGGCAAAGAAAAGCAGCGCCGTGATAAATTCCGGCAACAGCGATGTTGCCCAAAGCAAAATGGTGACGCCGACCACCAGAGAGGGAATAAACAGAGGGTGTGAAAGCCAGAGCGACATGCCTGTCTCCTGTTGTTTTTTTCAACAAGAATACGGGGACAGGCAAAGAGAGTAAACGCCAGATTAAGGGGGGTTAACGCAGAATATCACATTGATGATCCTGGATTTCCTCAGCGGAGGCGAGATTCAGCGACAGCAGGTCACGCTGGGTCGCCAGCAGGACAAAGGATTCGTCGCTTTGGCGTACCATCGCCAGCGCATAGCTCCCCATCCGCTCACGCGCATCCGGCACCTCTTCTGCCAGCATCATAAACGGGCTACGCTGCGCCAGTTCGTTTTCCGTTACACGACGCGCCAGATATTCATGTCCGCGCAATCCGCCGGGCAATGGCAACCAGCGGGAGCTGATTTTCGCCATATTGTCATCCAGTTTCGTTCTCACGTCGGGTCGCAGGCAGGAGATATGAATGTGAAAGTGATTTTGTGTACGCCCGGTACGTGAGTTAATTGTCAGCGATACCGCCTTATCAGGGATCTCCCGGCCGTATTTTTGACTCATAAAACTACGCGCCTGCCAGGCTAACCAGAAAAAGTTCGGCGTGCCTGATTGCAGCAGCAGCGGGCTTTCCGTGCCGTTGATGCGGTAAGTGGGCATCAACAAATATTGCAGCGGACCGTTTCGGTCTTTGAACACCACATATCCGGCATCGGGTTTAACTTCAGTACACGGCGCGGGATCGTGCTGCTGTAACTGATGTGGCAGGCATTGCTCAAGGACTATCTGGCGTAACGCGTCCGGGTTACCGCTAAATTTCCAGTACCCTATGCCCGCAGCAGCGGCAACCACAATAACCGCCAGTAAAAGATAACCTGCTTTTTTCATTACGCGTTCCCTGTATCCCATTGAGGCGCAAGAGTAACGCAAAACGATGACAAATAAAAAACCCGGTCGCGCTATGCCACCGGGTTCTGTCGTGACCTCAACCTTTAGCGTTTGCTGATCTGGTCAAAGGTACCGCCGTTAGAAAAATGCGTTTTCTGCGCTTTCGTCCAGCCGCCAAACTCTTCATCAATGGTGAACAGTTTCAGTTTCGGAAATACGCTTTCGTATTTCTTCGCGACGTCAGCATCACGCGGGCGATAGTAGTTTTTCGCCGCAATCTCCTGACCTTCCGGGGAATAGAGATACTTCAGGTAAGCTTCTGCCACCGCTTTGGTATCTTTCTTTTCCACGACTTTGTCGACAACGGAAACGGTCGGCTCAGCGAGGATAGACTCACTTGGGGTGACTATCTCGAATTTATCTTTGCCCAACTCATTCGTGGCCAGCAACGCTTCGTTTTCCCAGGCGATTAGCACATCGCCAATCCCTCGTTCAACAAACGTATTGGTTGAGCCCCGCGCGCCGGAATCCAGTACTTCAACGTTTTTAAACAGTGCCTTGACGAAGTCCTGCGCTTTGGCCTGATCGTTGTTGTTGTGATGCAAAGCGTAGCCCCATGCTGCCAGATAGTTCCAGCGTGCGCCGCCTGAGCTTTTCGGGTTTGGAGTAATCACTGACACACCCGGTTTAACCAGATCGTTCCAGTCATGAATTTGCTTTGGGTTGCCTTTGCGTACCAGGAAGACAATGGTGGAGGTGTAAGGCGCAGAATTGTCCGGCAAGCGTGTAATCCAGTTTTTATCGATACGGCCACGTTCAGCAATGGCATCCACATCGTAAGCCAGCGCCAGCGTCACGACATCGGCTTCGATACCGTTGATGACAGAGGTCGCCTGTTTACCAGAGCCGCCGTGTGACTGCCGGACAACGACGTTATCGCCTGTTTCCTGCTTCCAGTGTGCGCTGAATGCTTTGTTGTACTGTTCGTACAGTTCACGTGTTGGATCGTACGATACGTTAAGTAACTGAATATCCTTTGCCAGAACGCTGGTCGATGCCAGCAATAATGTTAACCCTACGCCCCATTTGTTCATCGCCCAGCTCTCTTATGTGGTGTTGTGATGAGCAAAGCGTGCCAGAAAGAGATCCAAACATTAAAGAATAAAAAAAGATTTGCTATAACTTTGGGGAATAAATATGAGGGATTGCCGGATGGCAGCTAGCGCCTTATCCGGCCTACAAGTCTCTGCAACCTTTAGGCCGGGTAAGTGTAGCGCCACCAGGCGCGCAAAAAGACAATCAGTACAGTTTTTTCGCGCAGTCCAGCCAGTCACCTTTGAACGGACGCTTCATGTTCTCGATAGCATCGATAATATCGTGGTGAACCAGTTGCTCGTTCTGAATACCGACGCAGCGACCGCCATGACCTGCCAGCAGCAGTTCAATAGCATATGCCCCCATACGGGACGCCAGAATACGATCGTAAGGAACCGGAGAACCACCACGCTGGATGTGACCCAGTACGGTAGAACGCGTTTCACGGCCCGTTTCTTTCTCAATGTAATGTGCCAGCTCATCAACGTCACACATGTGCTCAGTGATCGCTACGATGGCGTGTTTTTTACCTTTTGCGATACCGGCTTTGATTTCAGCAACCAGATCGTCGCGGCTAAATTCAACTTCCGGAACCACGACAAATTCACAGCCACCGGCAATTGCTGCAGCCAGGGTCAGGTCGCCACAGTAGCGGCCCATCACTTCAACGATGGAGATACGCTGGTGAGAAGATGAAGTATCACGCAGACGGTCAATCGCTTCGACGACGGTACCCAATGCGGTGAAGTAACCGATGGTGTAGTCGGTGCCTTTAATATCGTTGTCGATAGTGCCCGGCAAGCCGATGCACGGGAAGCCCATTTCAGTCAGGCGTTTTGCACCCATGTAAGAACCGTCACCACCGATAACAACCAGGGCGTCGATGCCACGTTTCTTCAGATTTTCGATAGCCACTGCACGCACATTTTCGTCGCGGAATTCCGGGAAGCGAGCAGAACCGAGGAAAGTACCACCACGGTTGATCATGTCGGACACGCTGTAGCGGTCAAGCTGGACCATACGGTCTTCGTACAAACCCAGGTAGCCATCATGGATCCCCATGACTTCCAGTCCTTCCGTTAACGCTGCACGTACAACACCACGGATTGCTGCGTTCATGCCCGGCGCATCACCGCCGCTTGTCAACACACCGATTTTCTTAATCATGACTACCTCTGAACTTTGGAATGCAAAATGAAATCTGCTGCCGGAAGTCGATTCCGCATATCGAAACGATCCAACGAATATGCAGATAGTATAACAATCACTTCCTGCTGAATTGATTCAGGTCAGGCCAAATGGTGGTAATTTATACACAAAATGCTGGCCCGGCTCACTTTTTACAACGAATTATGAAAGCTCAAACATCCTGCCTTCCTTGGGTACGACTGAACAGGGATCCTGGTGAATAATCACATCCGATCCCGGGAAACGCCGTAAAATTGCCTGCTCCACCTGCTCAGCCACTAAATGCGCCTGAACGAGCGGCAGATTATCTTCCATTTCCAAATGAATCTGAATAAAGCGGGTCGGCCCTGACTGCCGCGTGCGAAGATCGTGAGCGCCGCTGACACCTGGCCATGACGTCACTATATCAATAATTTCCTGACGTTCCTCATCGGGTAAGGCGCGATCCAGCAAGGATTGCACTGCCTCATACCCCATGCGTAATGCACTGTATAAAATATAGATGCCAATCCCGAGCGCAAACAAGGCATCCGCACGATGCCAACCGTACCAGGCCAGTCCAAGCGCAACGAGAATTGCACCGTTCATCATAACATCAGACTGATAATGAAGCATATCTGCCCGTACAGCCTGACTTTGCGTACGTTTCACCACCCAGCGCTGAAACGTGACCAGAATGATAGTACAAATTAACGCAATAACGGTGACAACGACCCCGACCCCCGGATCTTTCATCGGCGTCGGTTGGATGAGATGCTGAATCCCGGTCAGGAATAAAAACAACGCCGAACCGGAAATAAACATACTTTGCGCCAGCGCCGCCAGAGATTCCGCTTTCCCGTGCCCAAACGTGTGCTCATCATCTGCTGGCTGCAACGAATAACGTACGACCAACAAATTGGTTAGCGACGCAGCGATATCGACCAGGGAATCCACCAATGCCGCCAGAATACTGACCGATCCGGTGTACCACCACGCAAAAATTTTGATCAAAAGTAACAGAGAAGCCATCACGGTCGCAGCGATTGCCGCCCGACTGACCAGTCGCCCATAGGTTTGATTCATAAACACTCCTGCCAGGATATGCCGCTAGTATAACGGATGAAGTAAAACAGTCAGGCAATAACCGAGTGACAAATTTTGGGCAAAAAAAACCCCCACATCATGTGGGGGAAGACAGGGATGGTGTCTATGGCAAGGAAAACAGGGTTACTACTGGGAACGTGAGTTGCTACTACTCAATAAATTCAACGATGAGCTTTTTTGCCATTGCGTTACATCACGCAGTTGCTCCATTCGTTGTTCATGTTTCTCATTTAAAACCGCTTGCTGCTCGGGCGTTAACAGGCGATACATCTGGTTGCGGACCCTGGCTATTTCAACCTGGCGGGCAACCTGTTCTTGTGCCATTTTTTCTGCCTGAGCGCGCACAGCGCTTTCATCAAATTTCTCTGCTGTGACAAGACGATGCATTGTCTCCATTTCGCTAACATTAACAGGAGGCTGTTCGTGTCTTGCCTGCTGCATTAAATCTCGCATCTGTTGACGTTGATGTTCGGTTAAACTGATACCGTCAAACATGTGGCTCTGTACGCTGCGCTGCGATGAGCCTTCACCCAGGTGCCAGTGATCGCCTGTGACGACTTCAGCTGCATGGCTTAAAGTACTGAGTGCCAGCGTTGAGGCCATGACGGCAGCGGTAACTTTGCCCATCACTTGCTCCCAAAATCTTTTCTGTCGCGATTCAACGAGAGACAGTTTACGATTCGGGCTGCAAACATGCGTCAGGGGGTGTAAAACAACGTAAAGTCATAGATTAGCGACGCCTGATGACGTAATTTCTGCCTCGGAGGTACGTAAACAATGAATAAAATCCTGTTAGTTGATGATGACCGAGAGCTGACTTCCCTGTTAAAGGAGTTGCTCGAAATGGAAGGTTTCGATGTGCTGGTTGCCCATGATGGGGAGCAGGCACTTGAGCTTCTGGATGACAGCATCGATTTACTTTTGCTCGACGTCATGATGCCGAAGAAAAACGGCATCGATACACTGAAAGCGCTTCGCCAGACACACCAGACGCCCGTAATCATGCTGACCGCTCGCGGCAGCGAATTGGATCGCGTACTCGGCCTTGAGCTGGGCGCGGACGACTATTTACCCAAACCCTTTAACGACCGCGAACTGGTCGCGCGTATCCGCGCTATTCTGCGCCGCTCTCACTGGAGCGAACAACAGCAGACCAGCGATAATGGCTCGCCGACGCTGGAAGTGGATGCGTTAAGCCTGAATCCGGGTCGCCAGGAAGCCAGTTTTGATGGGCAAACCCTGGAGTTAACCGGCACCGAATTCACCCTGCTTTATTTACTGGCACAGCATCTCGGCCAGGTGGTTTCTCGTGAACACCTGAGTCAGGAAGTTCTGGGCAAACGCCTGACGCCGTTTGACCGCGCTATCGACATGCACATCTCGAACCTACGTCGTAAGCTGCCAGAGCGGAAAGACGGGCACCCGTGGTTTAAAACCTTGCGTGGTCGCGGCTACCTGATGGTCTCCGCTTCATGATAGGAAGCTTAACCGCACGCATCTTTGCCATCTTCTGGTTAACGCTGGCACTGGTGTTGATGTTGGTACTGATGCTGCCCAAGCTCGACTCACGCCAGATGACCGAGCTACTGGACAGCGAGCAGCGCCAGGGTCTGATGATCGAGCAACACGTTGAAGCGGAGCTGGCGAACGACCCACCCAACGATCTGATGTGGTGGCGTCGCTTGTTCCGTGCTATCGACAAGTGGGCGCCGCCAGGACAGCGGTTATTGCTTGTCACTACAGAAGGACGTGTGATCGGCGCAGAACGCAACGAAATGCAGATCATTCGTAACTTCATTGGTCAGGCTGATAACGCTGACCATCCGCAGAAGAAAAAATATGGTCGCGTTGAGATGGTCGGGCCCTTCTCCGTCAGAGATGGTGAAGATAACTACCAGCTGTATCTCATTCGACCAGCCAGCAGTTCACAGTCTGATTTCATCAACCTGTTGTTTGACCGGCCACTGTTGCTGCTGATCGTCACCATGCTCGTCAGCTCGCCGCTGCTGCTTTGGCTGGCATGGAGCCTGGCGAAACCAGCGCGTAAGCTGAAAAATGCGGCGGATGAGGTGGCACAGGGTAACTTGCGTCAGCATCCGGAACTGGAAGCCGGCCCGCAGGAATTTCTGGCGGCAGGTGCCAGTTTTAACCAGATGGTGACCGCGCTGGAACGCATGATGACCACGCAGCAACGCCTGCTGTCGGACATCTCTCACGAGTTGAGAACGCCACTAACACGTTTGCAACTGGGGACTGCGCTGCTGCGCCGTCGTAGTGGTGAGAGCAAAGAGCTGGAGCGCATTGAAACAGAAGCGCATCGGCTGGACAGTATGATCAACGACCTGCTGGTGATGTCGCGTAATCAGCAGAAGAACGCGCTGGTCAGTGAAACCATGAAGGCTAATCAGCTATGGGGCGACGTGTTGGATAACGCCGCCTTTGAAGCCGAGCAGATGGGCAAATCGCTTACAGTGAATTTCCCACCGGGACCGTGGCCGCTGTATGGCAACCCGAACGCACTGGAAAGTGCGCTGGAGAACATTGTTCGCAACGCCCTGCGTTACTCGCACACCAGGATTGAAGTGGGCTTCGCGGTGGATAAAGACGGGATCACCATCACCGTAGACGATGATGGTCCGGGCGTGAGTCCCGAAGACAGAGAGCAGATTTTCCGTCCGTTCTATCGCACCGATGAAGCGCGCGATCGTGAATCCGGTGGGACAGGTCTGGGTCTGGCGATTGTTGAAACCGCTATTCAGCAGCATCGGGGCTGGGTGAAGGCCGAGGACAGTCCGCTGGGAGGTCTGCGTCTGGTGCTCTGGTTGCCTCTGTATAAGCGTTCGTAGCTGTTTTTGTGCCGGGTGGCGGCTTCGCCTTGCCCGGCCTGCTTTTCCCGTGGGGGAACTAGTTCCCCCACAATCTCCGCGAATTATCTTCAATCCTGCCGCTTAAACGGCGTTTCTGCATCGTTCTGGTCCAACTTTTCGATAACCCCGCCGCCGACAGCAGGCGGTGATACTGGTCATCGTCAAACGGCATATGCCACGCAATGGCAATTGCCTCCCGCAGACTGACATCGCTCACACGCGACACCAGCTCCAGCGGCGCATCCGCCGACACTTGCCCCGGCGCGATAACACTGTACAGCCAGCCTATTTTCCCCGCAGCCTGCATCTGACTTGCCATGTCGCTAATGCCAAAATGGAAATTCAGCTTAAAACACGGTGAACGCGGCTGCGTGACCTGAATCAGCGCCTCGCCCCACTGGAAAATATCGCCGATACAGACATTCTCTTCTGTCAGCCCAAGCGTTGAAAGGTTCTCTCCAAAGGCAGGGGCAACAAATAACTCCGCTTGTTCGGGGAATTCTTGTATCCAGTGCTGATAGTGTTCACGCGGATAGTGGCACAGCGCGCGATCCGGCCCACCATGAATTTTAGTCTCCGCCTGTTCATCGCCCGTTAGCCCCAGATCGGTCAGCATCAACTCGCCATCAACCTGAACTTTAGCAATCGCGCTGGGACGACTTCCCGTGTAGTCCCGAATCTTGCCTGTAAAAACATCGACCGGATATCGCATCTGTTCCCTCTCCCGATAAGTTTCTCCCATTACACCATATTTATTTTACCCCAGTCGCTCAAAATGAGAGCACGGTTCACATGAAACGTAGGGACACATGCTATCAATGTAATCTTGTAATCTTGTTTTGAAACATCATTTCAATTAAGGAGTCGACTACGTGACTGGTCAATCACAATTTGCTGGCGTCTGGTGTCCTTCCATTACGCCAATGGACAATGATGGCAAGATCGATCTCAATGGTCTGAGCCAGCATCTCAAACGCCTTACTGAGGCAAAAATCGACGTTATTTTGTTGATGGGCAGCATTGGGGAATTTGCTTCCTTTACGCTCGAAGAAAGGCTGTTGCTGATCCGTGAAGCCCGTGCCATGAGCTCGCTGAAGATGGTCGCGAACGTCTCATCCACCTGCCAGAATGATGTTTTGCTGATGGCCCAGGAGGCGCATCGCACCGGATACGATGCCGTCATGATCCTGCCGCCATACTACTACGGTCAAACGTCGAAGCAGCTACTAAGCTACTTTCGCCAGTTGGGACAGAAGCTCAGCAGCAAATGGTTTGTCTATAACTTCCCGGCGCGAACTGGCTGCGATTTAACGCCTGAGCTGGTTGCCAAGCTGGCAGCTGAATTCCCGAACTTTGCTGGCATTAAAGATACCGTGGACTGCCAGTCCCACACCCGCAGCATGATCCAGAAAACCCGGGCCGTGCGGGAAGATTTTGCGGTGCTGTCTGGTTATGACGAATACTACATTCCTAACCTGCTGGCTGGCGGCGCGGGGATCATCTCGGGCCTCAACAACGTTATGCCTGAGCTGTTTGTCAGCGCACGCGAGGCGTTTAAACAGGGCGATCTGGCGGCGCTGCGTGAGATTCAGGATAAGATTGGCACCTACATGTCCATCTACGCGATCGGCGAGGATTTTGTCACTACCATCAAGACCGTTGTGTCACGGAAGTTTGGCTACTGCACCGGAGTATCACGAAACGCGGGTGGAGAGTTGAACGAGGACGAATGCAGAATAATTGATCAGACATTTGTTCTTTAGTTTTAAGCCCAATGCCCGGTGACGCGAACGCTCACCGGGCATAACCTGGCCGGATAAGCGCAGCGCCATCCGGCTATAGCTCGTTATTTTACTGTGCCGCGAAGATCAATTTCCGCCGCTCTGGCTTTGGCTCTTTTCGACCAGATGGAGGTGATAATCGGTACGAGGATCGAGGTTACAATCACTGAGGTCGCCACCAGGGAGGTGGCCGCAGGTGCCATTGGTTTAAACGCCGGGACCATTTCCGCAATCAGCACCGGAGTGGCGACCGCCGCCCCCGCAGAACTTGACGCCGCAATCCCCGCGGTACCATCCCCACCACCAATCAGTTTATCAGCGATAATCAACGGAATACCGGTAATGATAATCACCGCAACGCCCAGTAAGATCCCCAGTACACCAGTCTGAGCAATCACACTTAAATCAATAGTGTTACCCAATGCGAAGGCAAAGAAAGGGATGAGTGTTTGTACCGCTTTGCTGAAGAATTCCCGCAGCTCAGGGTCCAGATTACCCAGCGCAAAACCAATCAGGAACGGCAATACCGCCCCCACAAATACATGCGGTTCAAACGAAGCAATCCCGGCGGTTCCCAGAATCACCATGGTCATCAGCGGACCAGACTCCAGCGACATCAGGACAAACGCCCCAGCCTCTTCTTTGGTGCCATATTGCTGCATGATCGAGGCATACAGCCCGCCGTTAGTCATATCCATTGCGGCCACCAGCGCCAGCGTGGACAACCCGGCGAAGAACCCCACTTCCACGCCATGTTCAGGAAGAATACGTGATGCAATCGCCGCTACCACCCATGCGACCAGGATCTTGGTTATCACTAACGTGCCGGATTTACGCAGTACGGTTCCGGTAGCGCTCAGTTTAATCGACGCCCCCATGCAAAAGAACCAGACGGCCAGAATCGGCACCGTACCGGTGATCATACCGTTGGTAAATGAGCCGAAGTATTTCCCGGCGCCGGGTGAAAAGGTGTGACATAACGCGCCCAGAAAAAGTGGTACCAACATCATACCGCCTGGGATTTTCTCTATCGTACGTTTGATCTGCATTTCCATCACCTGTAGACATAAAAATGGGGCAATTTTTATGGGCGACTGCATCTTGCTTATGAGATGCGCCCGTCTTGATGAAAAGAAGATAGACATTCAGAGAAACTATAAAAGTGATCCCACTCGCATAATAAAACCTTGTTTCAATTTAAATGGATCATTGTTTTTATATTGATTTTGATCACAAAAAAGCCCCCACAAGCATCGCTTGCAGGGGCATCATTAAAACGTAGAACTTATTTTTTCGCGGCGAAACGCGCTGCAGCTTCGTCCCAGTTCACCACGTCCCAGAACGCTTTGATGTAGTCCGGGCGACGGTTCTGGAATTTCAGGTAGTAAGCGTGTTCCCAGACGTCCAGGCCCACAATTGGGAAGCCGGAAGCGCCAGAGATAGCTTCACCCATCAGCGGGGAATCCTGGTTAGCGGTGGAAACAACAGCCAGTTTGTCACCTTTCAGAACCAGCCACGCCCAGCCGGAACCGAAACGAGTTGCTGCTGCTTTTTCAAATTCAGCTTTGAAATTGTCAACGGAACCGAAGTCACGTTCGATAGCCGCTTTCAGGTCGCCCTGCAGCGTGGTACCGGTTTTCAGACCTTTCCAGAACAGGCTGTGGTTAGCGTGGCCGCCAGCGTTGTTACGCAGAACGGTTTTCTTATCCGCAGGCAGCTGATCCAGTTTGGTGATCAGCTCTTCAGCAGACAGGCTCGCAAATTCAGGCAGGCTTTCCAGCGCAGCATTAGCGTTGTTTACGTAAGCCTGGTGGTGTTTGGTATGGTGGATTTCCATCGTCTGCTTATCGAAGTGCGGTTCAAGGGCATCATAAGCGTACGGCAGGGATGGCAGTGTATAACTCATAATCATCTCCAGTATTGTCGGGCGGCCAGTGTTAACGCCGCGTAAGCAGTTGGGTCATTATAGTTAATTAAATGATATTGAAAATGATTATCAATGCCGTACTTTTTACATGGTTATAGCTTTTAGTTATCAAACAGGCGCCATATGGCAGAATGCCTATGAGAGGGGCGTGTATGCCCAGCCGATTTATCGTGTCATCACTGCTGAGAGGGTAGGAATAACGAATATATCCTTTACATTCCGACAGCATCACGCAGGTTCCGCCAGTAAGAAACATACACCTCATTCAACTCCTGCTGCAGAGTTGACAATATTCACTGGCCACAGGCTACGTGTTAACAGGGATGACCTTCGTTTCAACACACTATTTATGCCCTATATATTTTCCGTTCGCCAGGCCTGTGCTTAAATAGCTAAAACGGTTTAACTATAGTTTAGCTAAGAGGTGTACATGAAAAAGGTCTGGGTACTTGGCGATGCCGTCGTGGATTTATTACCGGATGGAGAGGGTAAATTACTGCAATGCCCAGGAGGGGCACCGGCAAACGTCGCGGTAGGTATCGCAAGGCTTGGCGGGGAAAGTGCGTTCATCGGCAGAGTTGGAGACGATCCCTTTGGCCGATTTATGCAAAAGACATTAGCGGCTGAAAAGGTGGATGTGCAATGGATGCGGCGCGATCCTCTTCATCGCACGTCAACGGTGGTGGTCGACCTCGACGAGCAAGGCGAGCGTTCGTTTACCTTCATGGTACGCCCAAGTGCCGATTTGTTCCTGGAACCTGCCAATATTCCCGCTTTTCAAGTGGGAGAATGGCTCCATGTCTGCTCCATCGCCCTGAGTGCAGAACCCAGCCGTAGCGCGACGTTTCAGGCGATGGATGCGGTAAAACGTGCAGGCGGCTATGTCAGTTTTGACCCTAATATTCGCCTCGATCTCTGGAATGATAACGATACGCTGCGCCAGTGCCTGGAACAGGCGATGAGCAAAGCGGATGTGGTGAAACTCTCCGTCGAGGAACTTCACTTTGTCAGCGGTTATCAGGCCGTAGAAGAAGGGCTGGTGGAGCTAATGCGGCATTGTCCCGCCAGACTGGTCCTGGTCACACAGGGTAAAGACGGGGTGATTGCCTGGCATGACGGAAATGCCGTGCTTTATCCGGCAGCACCTGTGGAGAGTGTTGATACAACCGGTGCGGGGGATGCATTTGTTGCAGGACTGCTCTACGGACTCGCCAACAACGGATTGTCTGCGGCCCAGGAACTCACTTCCATCATCGGTTTAGCACAACGCTGCGGAGCGCTGGCAACCACGGCAAAAGGTGCGATGACCGCGTTACCTTACCATCACGAACTGTAAATCTTCCCTTCACAGGCCGCTCTCTGGCGGCCTGAATTGTCGCCCTGGTCACAATTACTAAATCGGTTTAGCAAAAAACATTGCTCATCTAAAATTCACGGGTTTAGTATCATCAACCTAAACCGGTTTAGCAATTTAGCAACTATAAATAACTTCTTTTTAGGGATGCGACAAAATGTATAAAAAACGCAGAGTTGCCGTGATGATTGGCATGCTGGCCGGTAGTACCTCTGTTTTTGCCCAAACGGATATGACAAGTATCGAGACACGCCTTGCCGCGCTTGAACAACGTCTTCAGGACGCAGAAACCCGTGCCCAGGTTGCAGAAAAACGTGCGACGGTAGCCGAACAAAAAACACAGCAATTGGTGGCTGCCCAACAAAAAGCGCAGACAACAACTCAGGACGTCGTGCAGCGAACCGCCATGCTGGAGAAGAAAGCCGACCAGAGCAGTGGTTTCGAGTTCCACGGTTATGCGCGTTCCGGTCTGCTGATGAACGATGCCGCATCCAGCAGTAAAAGTGGTCCATACCTGACGCCAGCCGGTGAAACAGGGGGCGCAATTGGCCGTCTGGGTAATGAAGCGGACACCTACGTTGAGCTCAATGTTGAGCATAAACAGACGCTGGATAATGGCGCGACGACTCGCTTTAAAGCCATGCTGGCAGACGGGCAAAAGACATATAACGACTGGTCCGCCGATACCAGCGACCTCAATATTCGCCAGGCGTTTGCTGAGCTGGGCAATCTGCCTGATTTTACCGGCGCACTGAAGGGCAGTACGTTCTGGGCCGGTAAACGTTTTGACCGTGACAACTTTGACATCCACTGGCTGGATTCCGATGTGGTGTTCCTGGCCGGGACCGGTGGCGGTGTGTACGACGTGAAGTGGAATGACACACTGCGCAGCAACTTCTCGATTTATGGGCGCAACTTCGGCAGTGAAGAACAGATCGACAATAACGTTCAGAACTACATTCTGAGCATGAACCACTTCGCCGGGCCGTTCCAGTTGATGGTGAGCGGACTGCGCGCCAAAGATAACGATGACCGCAAAGATGCTAACGGCGACCTCATCAAAACAGATGCGGCAAACAACGGTGTTCATGCTCTGGTCGGCCTGCATAACGACAGCTTCTATGGCATGCGTGAAGGTTCCGCCAAAACGGCTCTGCTGTACGGCCACGGGCTGGGGGCGGAAGTAAAAAGTATCGGTTCCGACGGTGCACTGTTATCGGATGCTAATACCTGGCGCTTTGCCAGCTACGGTGTGACCCCGCTGGGTGGCGGCTGGCACATCGCTCCGGCAGTGCTGGCGCAAAGCAGTAAAGATCGTTATGTGAAAGGTGACAGTTACGAGTGGGTCACACTTAACACTCGTCTGATTAAGGAGGTCACGCAGAACTTTGCCCTGGCCTTTGAGGGAAGCTATCAGTACATGGATTTAAACCCGGAAGGGTATAAAGACCGTAACGCCGTGAACGGTAGCTTCTACAAACTCACCTTCGCCCCGACGCTGAAAGCGGGCAAGATCGGTGATTTCTTCAGCCGCCCTGAACTGCGCCTGTTCGCAACCTGGATGGACTGGAGCAGCAAATTGGATAACTACGCCAGCGATGATGCCTTTGGCAGCAGTGGTTTCAATGCCGGCGGGGAATGGAACTTTGGGGTACAGATGGAAACCTGGTTTTAACCCTTCACGCTCCCACACTGCGTGGGCGTGACTTACATCATAAAAATGAGGTCAGGCAGAGGTGTCTATGGATTTTGATAATATCGCCCGTGAGCTTATTCCGCTGCTCGGTGGCAAAGAGAACATCGCCAGTGCTGCGCACTGTGCTACGCGTCTTCGTCTGGTACTGGTCGACGATGCGCTTGCCGATCAGCAGGCCATCGGCAAGGTGGAGGGGGTAAAAGGGTGTTTTCGTAATGCCGGTCAGATGCAGGTGATTTTCGGTACGGGAGTGGTCAATAAAGTCTACGCCGCGTTTATTCATGCGGCAGGGATCAGTGAATCCAGTAAGTCGGAAGCGGCCGATATGGCGGCGCGTAAACTGAATCCGTTCCAGCAAATCGCGCGTCTGCTGTCGAACATCTTTGTTCCGATCATTCCGGCGATTGTGGCCTCCGGGTTGCTGATGGGCCTGCTGGGCATGGTGAAAACCTACGGCTGGGTCAATGCCGATAATGCGCTCTACATCATGCTAGATATGTGCAGCTCGGCCGCGTTTATTATTCTGCCGATCCTGATTGGTTTTACCGCCGCCCGTGAATTTGGCGGTAATCCTTATCTGGGGGCAACACTGGGCGGGATTTTGACTCACCCGGCACTGACCAACGCCTGGGGTGTGGCCTCCGGTTTCCACACCATGAACTTCTTTGGGTTAGACATCGCCATGATTGGCTATCAGGGAACGGTGTTCCCGGTGCTACTGGCGGTCTGGTTTATGAGTATTGTCGAGAAACAGCTGCGTCGCGTTATTCCTGATGCACTGGACCTGATTTTGACCCCGTTCCTGACGGTCATTATTTCCGGTTTTATTGCCTTGCTGATTATTGGCCCTGCGGGTCGTGCATTAGGGGACGGGATCTCATTCATTCTGAGTACGCTGATTGAACACGCGGGCTGGCTGGCCGGGCTGCTGTTTGGCGGTTTATATTCGGTGATTGTGATTACCGGCATTCACCACAGCTTCCACGCGATTGAAGCAGGTTTGTTAGGTAACCCGGCCATTGGCGTTAACTTCCTGCTACCGATCTGGGCGATGGCGAACGTTGCACAGGGCGGGGCATGTCTGGCCGTGTGGTTCAAAACCAAAGACGCAAAAATAAAGGCCATTACCTTACCGTCAGCCTTTTCTGCAATGCTTGGGATCACCGAGGCGGCGATTTTCGGTATTAACCTGCGTTTTATGAAACCTTTCATTGCAGCCCTGATTGGCGGTGCAGCAGGCGGGGCATGGGTTGTTTCTGTACATGTTTACATGACGGCGGTCGGGTTGACAGCAATCCCTGGAATGGCAATTGTACAGGCAAGCTCACTTCTGAATTATATTCTCGGCATGGTGATTGCCTTCATGGTGGCGTTTATCCTCTCGCTTCTGCTGAAGTACAAAACGGACGCTGAATAATGACCTTACCTTCACGCTGGCCTGCTGTATTGCAGGCCGTAATGAAAGGCCAGCCACGCGCACTGGCTGACAGCCATTATCCGCAATGGCATCCCGCGCCTGTCACAGGGCTGATGAACGATCCGAACGGCTTTATCTGGTTCGCCGGGCGTTACCATCTGTTTTACCAGTGGAACCCACTGGGATGTGACCACCGTTATAAGTGCTGGGGTCACTGGAGCTCTGTCGACCTGGTACACTGGCAACATGAGCCTATGGCGCTGATGCCGGATGAGGAGTACGACCGCAGCGGATGTTATTCCGGCAGCGCCGTCGATAACAACGGCGTACTGACTCTGTGCTACACCGGCAACGTGAAGTTTGACGACGGTAGCCGTACGGCCTGGCAGTGCCTGGCTGTACAAAAAGCGGATGGCAACGTTGAGAAACGTGGCCCCGTAATGGCCCTGCCGGAAGGGTATACCGGGCACGTGCGTGATCCAAAGGTGTGGCAGCACAATGGAGAGTGGTTCATGGTGCTGGGCGCACAGGATCTGCAAAAACGCGGCAAAGTCCTGCTTTTTAAATCACCGGATTTAAACACGTGGCATACCTGCGGTGAGATAGCCGGTCATGGTGTGAATGGCCTTTCCGATGCAGGTTATATGTGGGAGTGTCCGGATCTGTTTGCACTCGACGGCACACACATTCTGATCTGCTGTCCGCAAGGGCTGACGCGCGAAGCACATCGCTATCTCAATACCTATCCGGCAACCTGGATGAGTGGAGCGTTTGACTATGATCGTGCGACGTTTGATCACGGCGCACTGCACGAGCTGGACGCGGGCTTTGAGTTCTATGCGCCGCAAACCACGCTGGCCGCCGACGGACGACGTATTCTGATTGGCTGGATGGGCGTTCCTGACGGGGAAGAGATGTTACAGCCGACTCGCACGCAGGGCTGGATCCACCAGATGACCTGTCCACGTGAACTGCGGTATCGCGACGGAAAATTATGGCAAACCCCGATTCGTGAACTGGAGCAACTGCGTCAGGAGGAACAACGCTGGCAGGGCAACGCGTGTGATGCTCCGGATCTGGATGCGACAGGTCTGGAGTTTGAGCTAACGCCGTCGTCATCGGTCAGTGTGGATTTTGCACACACGCTGCGGTTAACGGTCGACAGTGACGGACTGCGTCTGGAACGAGCCAGTCTGCAAAACGGAGAAACGCTGACACGCTACTGGCTGGGTGATGTCCAGCATTTACAGGTTCTGTGTGACCGCTCCAGTGTTGAAATTTTCATCAATCATGGCGAAGGCGTGATGAGCAGCCGCTATTTTCCTGGCCATCCAGCACGGGTGAGCTTCGAAGGTGCGTCCGACATCACATTACGATACTGGTCGCTGCGCGGCTGCATGATAGAATAGAGGTTTTGGCAGCCGGATCTAGGTCGTTGTGAGAAAAACAAAACGCGTCACAATAAAAGACATCGCAGAACTGGCGGGGGTATCAAAAGCCACCGCCAGCCTGGTCCTGAACGGACGCAGTAAAGAGCTTCGTGTAGCGGAAGAAACCCGTGAACGCGTGCTGGCCATTGCGAAAGAGCACCACTATCAACCGAGCATTCATGCACGTTCTTTGCGTGATAACCGTAGCCACACCATCGGACTGGTCGTTCCCGAAATCACCAACTACGGTTTTGCAGTCTTTTCTCATGAACTGGAGACCTTGTGCCGTGAGGCGGGTGTTCAGTTGTTGATCTCCTGTAGTGATGAAAATCCGGGCCAGGAAACGGTGGTGGTCAACAATATGGTGGCGCGGCAGGTTGATGGTCTGATTGTCGCATCCAGTATGCTCAATGATACAGACTATCAAAAGCTGAGCGAACAACTGCCGGTTGTTCTGTTTGACCGTCACATGAACGACAGCTCTCTTCCTCTGGTTATCACGGACTCCATCAGGCCAACGGCTGAACTGGTGGCAGAGATTGCCCGTGAACATCCTGATGAAGTCTATTTCCTCGGTGGTCAGCCACGCCTTTCCCCTACACGCGATCGTCTTGAAGGGTTTAAGCAAGGTTTGCGCGATGCAAATGTTGAATTAAGGCCGGAATGGATCATTCATGGGAATTATCACCCCAGTTCCGGCTACGAAATGTTTGCTGAGCTGTGCGCGCGGTTAGGTCGTCCTCCTAAGGCACTATTCACGGCAGCGTGCGGATTACTAGAGGGGGTATTGCGCTATATGGGTCAGCACAATCTGCTGCAAAGCGAGATGAGGCTGGCCAGTTTTGACGATCACTATTTGTATGATTCCCTTACCATACCTATCGATACGGTTCGCCAGGATAACCGTCAATTGGCATGGCACTGCTTTGATTTGATTGGCAAATTGATCGAAGGGGAAACCCCGGAGCCATTGCAGCGTACATTGAATGCGACCTTACAGCGGCGATATAAAAAGGCAGAGTGAATCTGCCTTTTTGTTTATTGATTATCCGCCCCAACATCAATTAGCAGACGAAATCACAGCGTAAATGGTTAGCCGATAAATAGATAAGCTGCAGGCATTAAAAATCACACTCACGATGTGTAATCTCGGCATGACATACTGAAACACTTGTATATGCTTCGCCAATAACGCACTGTCTCAGCACGAAATTATAGCGTTAGCCGACCACTACACACTGAACTGAAAGAGGTATTTTCAACAGGGGCGTGCGCACGCGCTTAGGAGAAGCGACAACACACTAATTCTGTTCTGCCACCAGAATCGCCTGCGTATCAGGCTCCAGCGCTTTAAAGATATGTTCCTGATCGGCGGGATAACAAATATAGTCTCCCTCACCCAACTCTTCCGGTGCCTCAGTCAGCCCGACCAGCGCTTTGCCCTGCGTCACAATAATGTGCTCAATCGATCCCGGTGGGTGTGGCTGTGAAATACGGTCCGCACCAGGTTGCGTCAGCAGCAGGTAGATATCCCGCCTGGCGCCCGGTGGGCAAGCTGCCAATAAAATCGCCTGATAATGGGCCTGTTCCGCCACCACTTTTGTCCCTTCACCGCGACGAATCACCTGCGTTTTTTGCTCCAGCGGTTCCAGTAATCGGGCAAAAGGGATATCCAGCGCCACACACAGTGACCAGAGCGTTTCCAGGCTAGGATTTCCATTACCCGCTTCCAGCTGCGAAAGCGTAGATTTTGCAATCCCCGCACGCCGCGCAATCTCTGCGAGCGATAAACCGGTACGCTGACGTTCGCGCACCAGACTTTTGGCAATCATACTGATGGGTTGGGTCATATTCGACTCTGTGTTTTTTATATCGAACGAATCGTTCGACTTGTAAATAAAATCTGTTCCGTTCATTATAATGGAAATTCGTTCGATATGGCTAAAACAGCATGAAACATTATTTTTCCAGCCTCAAAGGCGACACGATAAAAGCAATATTTTTAGTGTGCCTGGCCGTCGGTGTGGTGGGCATGTCCTACGGTTCGCTGGCAATGGCTTACGGCTTCCCGATTTGGGTGCCCTTTGTACTCTCGATTACAGTGCTGGCCGGGGCTTCTGAATTTATGTTCATCGGTATTATCGCCAGCGGCGGAAATCCGTTGGCAGCAGCGGCAGCCGGTTTACTGGTGAATGCCCGACATGTGCCGTTTGGTGTTACGGTACGCGATCTGGTCGGCACTCGCGCCGCCAGCTTTCTCGGCTGCCATATTATGAACGATGAAAGTGTGGTGTTCGGCTTATCGCAAAAAACACCGGAACAACGTAAAGCCGCCTACTGGTTATGCGGTCTGGGCGTCGCCATTTTCTGGCCGATTGGCACACTGATCGGTGCTGGTGTCGGTAAGCTGCTCCCGGCACCTGAAACCATTGGGCTGGATGCCGTTTTCCCTGCCATTTTGTTGGCCTTAGTGGTTCCGGCCTTTAAAAACCGCACCACGCTCATCCGTGCCTGTAGCGGGGCCACTTTGTCACTCGCGTCCGTACCTTTCGCGCCGGTAGGCTTGCCGGTACTGCTCTCACTGTTTGGCTTACTGACGAGGAAAAAATAATGGGTAATATGACGCTGTTTATCGTCGGGATTGCCGTGTTGTCTTTGGGTACATATTTAATGCGCTTAGGGGGAGCAAAACTGGGAGGCCGTTTAGCCTTTTCTGAACGTTCACAGGCGTTGCTTTCTGATGCTGCAACGGTATTACTGTTCTCCGTCGCGCTGGCAACCACCTTTTATGAAGGTGAACACTTTGCTGGTATGGCGCGCGTACTCGGTGTGGGTTTTGCGGTCTTTCTCGCCTGGCGTAAGATGCCATTGATTGTGGTGATTATCGCTGCAGCAGTGGTAACTGCGCTGCTGAGAATGGCGGGTATAAGCTAAAAAAGCGCCCCGGGGGCGCTTTTTCTACCGTACTGAAATAACTTATTTCAGCAGTTCAGCAGTCATATGCACACGGTTACCCGTGTAAGCCTGAGTGATTTTATAATCGCTGGCGCCTGCACGTTCAGCCTGAGCGGCAATTTTTGCTTCAGCACTTTCCAGCGTAGAACCGGTTGCGGTAACTGTCTGAGCAGCGAAAGAACCGAAAGAAGTAGCGAGAGCGATAACTGCGACAAAAGTTTTGATGCTTTTCATGATATAAACCCTTTCACTTAGTTGTTTGAGTAAGGCACCGTGCCTTGATGTGATAAATAGTAGTCTTCATATCACACAACTAAAAGCGGAAGGATTTGCCCATCTTATTCAAATTAACTGAACACTTATTACTCAGCAATCAGCCGCTGCGGATGGGTATAGATAGTCGCCCTGCCCGGTTTGCAAAAACCCACCAGCGTCAGGTTACAACGTTCGGCAACGTCTACGGCAAGCGTCGTGGCGGCTGAGACAGCAAACAGGATCTCCACGCCACACATCGCCGACTTTTGCACCATCTCGTAGCTGGCGCGGCTGGAAACTAACACCGCGCCCTGTTGCCAGCTTTCCCCTTCCACTGCGCGTCGTCCCAGCAGTTTATCCAGCGCAACGTGGCGACCCACGTCTTCATGACCACCCATCAAATGGCCTGACGGCTGTACCCAGGCCGCAGCGTGCGTACAGCCTGTGAGCTGTCCCACGGGCTGATAATCGTGCAGATGTCGTAATGCGATATCGAGGTTCGCAAGGTTAAATGTCTGGGTAAACGGCAGAGGCTGGACCGGTTTGCCAATGTCATTGAGCTGCTCCACGCCACAAACGCCACAACCGGTACGTCCGGCCAGTGCACGACGTCGCTCCTTCAGCCCCATAAATCGACGACTGGAAAGCTCAACCTGCACTTCTAATCCGTTGCAGGAAGGAACCACTTCCATGCCAAAAATATCCTGAGGGCGCTCAATAATGCCTTCAGAAAGTGAAAAGCCCATCGCAAAGTGCTCAAGATCTTTCGGTGACGCCATCATCACCACGTGCGAAATCCCGTTGTAAACCAACGCAACCGGCACTTCTTCAGCGACGACATCCGGCTGAGGATGTTGCAAATCCTCGCGTTTCCAGAGGGTCAGCTGGCGCGATCCTGTCAAAGCCGTCACATTTTTGATGTTTTCTCGAATAATCTTATTCACTTTCTTTTAACCATATTGGAACACACATACCAACATTGTGGTATTCTTTACAAACCCCTCCTGGACGGAGGGAAATTCACCCAATTCTGGACCTTTGCGGTCCCGTCCGCAAAGAAAAATAACAACCACGTCCCTCACGCTCGAGTAACGGAAAAGTGAAGGGAACGTGACAATGTCGAAACAAGGAGCGAACCATGCAGGTCAGCAGAAGGCAGTTCTTTAAGATCTGCGCTGGCGGTATGGCAGGCACCACGGCAGCGGCACTGGGCTTTGCACCCGGCGTAGCGCTCGCGGAAACACGGCAATATAAACTGCTGCGTACCCGCGAAACCCGTAACACCTGCACTTACTGTTCCGTTGGCTGTGGACTGTTAATGTACAGTCTCGGTGACGGAGCAAAAAACGCCAAAGCATCCATCTTCCATATCGAAGGGGACCCGGATCACCCGGTGAACCGTGGCGCGCTGTGCCCGAAAGGGGCAGGACTTGTGGACTTCATCCATTCCGAAAGCCGCCTGAAATTCCCGGAATACCGCGCACCAGGTTCTGATAAGTGGCAACAAATTAGCTGGGATGAGGCATTTGACCGCATCGCGAAGCTAATGAAAGAAGACCGCGACGCTAACTACGTTGCGCAGAACGCCGAAGGCGTTACCGTTAACCGCTGGCTTTCCACCGGGATGCTGTGTGCTTCCGCGTCCAGTAATGAAACCGGCTATTTAACACAAAAATTCTCCCGCGCGCTGGGTATGCTCGCGGTCGACAACCAGGCGCGTGTCTGACACGGACCAACGGTAGCAAGTCTTGCTCCAACATTTGGTCGCGGTGCGATGACCAACCACTGGGTCGACATTAAAAACGCCAACCTCATTGTGGTGATGGGCGGTAACGCCGCTGAAGCTCACCCGGTCGGGTTCCGCTGGGCGATGGAAGCCAAAATTCACAACGGCGCGAAGCTGATTGTTATCGATCCACGCTTTACGCGAACCGCAGCGGTGGCTGATTTCTATGCCCCAATTCGTTCCGGTACTGACATTGCCTTCCTGTCAGGCGTCTTGCTGTACCTGCTGAATAACGAAAAATTCAACCGCGAATACACCGAGGCCTATACCAACGCCAGCCTGATCGTGCGTGAGGATTACGGTTTCGAAGATGGCCTGTTCACCGGCTACGACGCGGACAAACGCAAGTATGACAAAACCAGCTGGAACTACGAGCTGGATGAAAAAGGCTTCGCCAAACGCGATATTACGCTGCAACACCCACGCTGCGTGTGGAACCTGCTGAAACAGCACGTCTCCCGCTACACGCCGGACGTCGTAGAAAACATCTGCGGTACGCCGAAGGCTGATTTCCTGAAAGTCTGTGAGTACATTGCAGAAACCAGCGTAAAAGATAAAACCGCGTCGTTCCTCTACGCGTTGGGCTGGACACAGCACTCCATTGGCGCGCAGAACATCCGCACCATGGCGATGATCCAGTTACTGCTTGGCAATATGGGGATGGCTGGCGGCGGTGTTAACGCCCTGCGCGGTCACTCTAATATCCAGGGGCTGACTGACTTAGGCCTGCTGTCACAAAGCCTGCCAGGCTACATGACGCTGCCAAGCGAGAAACAAACCGACCTGCAAACCTACCTTGCTGCCAACACGCCAAAACCGTTGCTGGAAGGTCAGGTGAACTACTGGGGCAACTACCCGAAATTCTTCGTTTCGATGATGAAAGCCTTCTTTGGCGATAAGGCGACAGCGGAAAACAGCTGGGGCTTTGACTGGCTGCCGAAGTGGGATAAAGGGTACGACGTACTGCAATACTTCGAGATGATGAACCAGGGCAAAGTGAATGGCTATATCTGCCAGGGCTTTAACCCGGTCGCCTCATTCCCGAACAAAAACAAGGTTGTGGCTTCACTGTCTAAACTGAAGTTCCTGGTGACCATCGACCCACTCAACACTGAGACATCCACCTTCTGGCAAAACCACGGTGAGTCGAACGATGTGGATCCGTCGAAAATCCAGACTGAAGTGTTCCGTCTGCCATCCACCTGCTTTGCCGAAGAGAACGGTTCTATCGTGAACTCCGGTCGCTGGTTGCAGTGGCACTGGAAAGGCGCGGATGCCCCAGGGATTGCCGCTACCGATGGTGAGATCCTCGCCGGTATCTTCCTGCGTCTGCGTAAGATGTATGCCGAACAAGGTGGAGCGAACCCGGAACAGGTGCTGAGCATGACCTGGAACTACTCCACACCGCATGAGCCGGCTTCAGAAGAAGTGGCAATGGAGAGCAACGGTAAGGCGCTGGCCGATATTACCGACCCGGCAACCGGTGCGGTTATCGTGAAGAAAGGCCAACAGCTGAGCTCGTTCGCCCAACTGCGTGACGATGGTACCACCTCCAGCGGTTGCTGGATTTTCGCCGGTAGCTGGACGCCAGAAGGCAACCAGATGGCCCGTCGCGATAACGCCGACCCGTCAGGTCTTGGCAATACGCTGGGCTGGGCATGGGCATGGCCGCTCAACCGACGCATTCTGTATAACCGCGCCTCCGCTGACCCACAGGGGAATCCGTGGGATCCAAAACGTCAGATCCTGAAATGGGATGGCGCGAAATGGAGCGGGATGGATATTCCGGACTACAGTGCCGCCGCACCTGGCAGCAACGTTGGGCCATTCATCATGCAGCCTGAAGGGATGGGACGTCTGTTTGCTATCGATAAGATGGCGGAAGGGCCGTTCCCGGAACACTACGAGCCGTTTGAAACGCCGCTGGGCACTAACCCGCTGCACCCGAACGTTATCTCTAACCCTGCCGCCCGTATCTTTAAAGGCGACGAAGAAGCACTGGGTAAAGCGGATAAGTTCCCGTACGTCGGGACGACCTACCGTCTGACCGAACACTTCCACTACTGGACCAAACATGCGCTGCTTAACGCCATCGCCCAGCCGGAACAGTTTGTGGAAATTGGTGAGAAACTGGCGAACAAGCTCGGCATCTCCCACGGCGATACGGTCAAAGTCTCCTCTAACCGCGGCTACATTAAAGCCAAAGCAGTGGTGACCAAACGTATTCGCACGTTGAAGGCAAACGGTAAGGATATCGACACTATCGGTATTCCTATTCACTGGGGCTACGAAGGCGTAGCTAAAAAAGGCTTTATCGCCAACACGTTAACGCCATTCGTCGGTGATGCGAACACGCAAACACCGGAATTTAAGTCCTTCCTCGTGAACGTGGAAAAGGTGTAACGGAGACGACCTATGGCTTATCAATCGCAAGACATCATTCGTCGTTCCGCCACTAACGGTTTCACCCCCGCGCCTCAGGCGCGGGACCATCAGGAAGAGGTGGCGAAGCTTATCGACGTCACCACCTGTATCGGCTGTAAAGCGTGTCAGGTGGCGTGTTCGGAGTGGAACGACATCCGTGATGAGGTGGGTAACAACGTTGGGGTGTACGACAACCCGGCTGATTTGACCGCCAAATCCTGGACGGTGATGCGCTTCTCGGAAGTGGAGCAGGACGACAAACTCGAATGGCTGATCCGTAAGGATGGCTGTATGCACTGTGCCGATCCGGGCTGCCTGAAGGCGTGCCCGGCTGAAGGGGCAATCATTCAGTATGCCAACGGTATCGTCGACTTCCAGTCCGAACAGTGTATCGGCTGCGGTTATTGTATTGCAGGCTGCCCGTTCGACGTACCGCGCCTCAACCCGGAAGACAACCGCGTCTATAAATGTACGCTGTGTGTTGACCGCGTGGTGGTGGGCCAGGAACCGGCCTGTGTAAAAACGTGCCCAACCGGTGCAATTCATTTCGGCACCAAAGAGTCGATGAAAACGCTGGCGGGCGAGCGTGTAGCGGAGCTGAAAACACGTGGTTACGAAAATGCGGGTCTGTACGATCCGGCAGGCGTTGGCGGTACGCACGTGATGTATGTGCTGCACCATGCTGACAAGCCGAACCTGTATCACGGCTTGCCAGAGAACCCGGAAATCAGCGCCACCGTCAAATTCTGGAAAGGCATCTGGAAACCCCTCGCAGCGGTCGGCTTTGCAGCGACATTTGCGGCCAGTATCTTCCACTACGTCGGTGTAGGCCCAAACCGTGCGGAAGAGGAAGAAGACAATCTGCATGAAAAAGACGACGAGGTGCGCAAATGAAACGACGTGACACCATCGTGCGCTACACGGCGCCGGAACGCATCAACCACTGGATCACCGCCTTCTGCTTCATTCTGGCAGCGGTGAGCGGGATGGGCTTTCTCTTCCCGTCGTTTAACTGGCTAATGCAAATTATGGGCACTCCACAGCTGGCGCGAATTCTGCACCCGTTTGTCGGCGTGATCATGTTTGCCTCGTTTATCATCATGTTTTTCCGATACTGGCACCACAATCTAATCAATCGGGATGATATCTTTTGGGCGAAGAATATTCGTAAGATTGTCATCAACGAGGAAGTAGGTGACACGGGACGTTATAACTTCGGCCAGAAATGCGTATTCTGGGCGGCGATTACCTTCCTGGTCCTGTTGCTGGTGAGTGGAGTGGTCATCTGGCGTCCGTATTTTGCGCCTGCTTTCTCAATCCCGGTGATCCGATTCGCGTTAATGCTGCATTCATTTGCCGCAGTAGCGTTAATTGTGGTTATCATGGTGCACATTTACGCCGCCCTTTGGGTGAAAGGCACCATTACCGCGATGGTGGAAGGATGGGTCACCAGTGCATGGGCGAAGAAACATCACCCGCGCTGGTACCGTGAAGTCCGCAAGACAACGGAAAAGAAAACTGAATGAGTATTCGCATAATCCCGCAAGATGAGCTGGAGAAGAGCGAGAAACGCACGGCGGATATGATTCCGCCGTTATTATTCCCCAGACTCAAAAATTTGTATAACCGCCGCGCTGAACGCCTGCGCGAGCTGGCCGAGAACAACCCGCTGGGCGATTATCTGCGCTTCGCGGCGCTGATTGCCCACGCGCAGGAAGTGGTGTTGTATGACCATCCGTTACAGATGGATCTTACTGCGCGTATCAAAGAAGCAAACGATCAGGGCAAGCCGCCGCTGGATATCCACGTCCTGCCGCGCGATAAACACTGGCAAAAACTGCTGCAGTCGTTAATTGCTGAGCTGAAGCCAGAAATGAGCGGTCCCGCGTTAGCGGTGATCGAGAATCTGGAAAAAGCCTCAGAGCAGGAACTGGAGCTGATGGCCAGCGCGCTGTTTGCCTCCGATTTTGCCTCCGTCAGCAGCGACAAAGCACCGTTCATTTGGGCTGCTTTGTCGCTCTACTGGGCGCAGATGGCGAGCCTGATCCCCGGCAAAGCCCGTGCGGAATACGGTGAACAGCGTCAATACTGCCCGGTGTGTGGTTCAATGCCGGTTTCCAGCATGGTGCAAATCGGTACCACTCAGGGGCTGCGTTATCTGCACTGCAACCTGTGCGAAACCGAGTGGCACGTCGTGCGCGTGAAATGCAGCAACTGCGAACAGAGCCGTGATTTGAACTACTGGTCACTGGATAACGAGCAAGCGGCAATTAAAGCCGAAAGCTGCGGCGACTGCGGGACTTACCTGAAGATTCTATATCAGGAAAAAGACCCGAAAGTAGAAGCTGTTGCTGACGATCTCGCTTCACTGATGCTGGACGCACACATGGAGCAAGAGGGCTTTGCCCGCAGCTCCATCAACCCGTTCCTGTTCCCGGGTGAAGGGGAGTAAGTCTTTTGTTGTATCGGGCGGCGTAAGTCGCCCGGGTTACAATTCGTATGGCGTCACCACGCCCGGTATTCCGGCAAAGTCCTTTGTGTTACGCGTGACCAGTTCAAGGCGATGAACCTGCGCTGTCGCCAGAATAATGGCATCCGGAAATTTCATCCCATACTCCTGGCGCAGAGCAACACTTCGCTCGGCAATGTCCTGCGATACTCCGATAACGTTAAACGCGCTTATCGCAACGCGCGTGCGGTGCTCCTGATTATACTTTTTGGCACCCACCATCACTTCCATCCAGGTAATAAGGCTAATCGCATTCTGCGGCGGCCATGCATCTAACGCTTGTTTTGCTTCGCGCCGCCCACTGAATAAGTCGATTAAAATATTGGTATCAAATAGTGCCGACCCATTAGCCATTACCACTCCTCACGCAGTTTGCGCTGGTATTCCACACCGTCTTCTTCACAGCCCTGCCACAAACCAAGTGCGCCGGAAATCGTTGTTTCAGCCTGGTCTTGTCTTTCCAGGTATTGCTCAACAGCCTCTCGCAACAGCTCCGCACGGGGAAGGTTGCGTTGCACTTTGAGATCGTCCAGTCGTTTAATCATTTCATCTGATAAATCGAGTAAAATTCTGCCCATATCCAGCCCAGTCATCACGCTCATATATATCTCCAGTATATCACTCAAGATTAAAACACGAGCAATTTACACCCGGTAAATTCTAAAGAGAAGAGCGCTGCAGGTGGTTAATGTACTTTTGCGAGCCGCTTTCCAGAATCACAGTCCAGACAACATTCTCCATTTTCTTTTGCCAATATCCAGGCTATAACACTGTATGTTTATACAGACAAAGGATAGAGAAATGGCACTGGAGAGCGGGATTGCGCAGCTGGTTGAGGCATTTATCGCGGCGGGACGCCCTTCCTCCCGCGAACAGAATATTGATGACCGGAGAGCGGGCTACATCGCCAGCACAGCACTGGCAGGAGAAACTGAAACCCGCGTACAGGTTGAAGATATTGAACTCGATACCATGACGTTTCGCGTTGTTTCGCCACAGGGTGCCACGGGCAACCTACCCTGCGTGATTTATTACCACGGCGGCTGCTTTGTCAGCGGTGGGTTTGCGACGCACGATAACCAGCTAAAGCAGCTCGCCTGGCACAGTGGCTGTCGGGTGATTGCCGTGCAGTACCGCCTTGCACCAGAGCATACTTTCCCGGCAGCGCACGATGATGCGGAAAGCGGGGCCAATATCATCTGGAAATACGCAGAAGAACTGGGCGTAGACCGAGAGAATATCACGCTTGCTGGCGACAGCGCTGGCGGACATCTGGCGTTCGTTTGCGCCTTGCGCCTGAAAACCGCACAGCAATGGCAACCTGCACAGCTCGTGCTGATTTATCCCATGCTCGACGCAACCGCCGGATTTGAGAGCTACACCCGCAATGGGCAGGATTACATCATCACACGTGACACACTGTTGTCCGGTTACGAGATGTATATGCCACAGACTGACCTGTACCATCCGGAAGTCAGCCCGCTGTGGCGCGACGATTTCAACGGGTTACCGCCGACCCACATCATTACCGCTGAATTTGACCCACTGTGCGATGAAGGCGAAGCCCTGTATCACCAGCTTCAGAAGCACGCCGTGGACTGCACCTGCCAGCGCTATCTCGGCGTCATCCACGGATTTTTTCAGTTAGGAGGCGTAAGCCAGGCGGCGCGAAACGCAATGCGCGACGTGGCCTGGCGAGTTGCAACAGACGAGTAAAACGCGAATCGGGTCGCGTGAAGAGTAGGGGTTTCCCCCTACTCTTCTTCATTCCCACCTTCGACGTAAGGACCAAACGGCTTCGCTGGCAGTACGATATACGTGCCTTCAAACACCACGCCCGCCGTATCGTCACCAAAAAGCTCCACCTGCATCTGCACTCGTGCCTTGCGGCCTCTCGCCAGACGGTCAAGATCGCCGCTCAATGAGCCCAGATCGGCGATAGCAGTAGGCTTCCCGGTGATCGGCTTGCTGTAGCGGATATGTGCATCGGCGAGGATAATCGTTCCTCCCAGATGACGCTCACGCAACATCAGCCAGATAAGCCCCCAACCGGTAAGCGTCGCCAGCGAGAACAGGCTTCCGGCAAACAGGGTGTGGTGCGGATTCTGGTTCCCTGTCTCGGGCATCGTGGTAATAAATTTCTGCCCGGTATATTGCTGAATACGCACGCCCATTTTCTCGCTTAACGGAATATGTTCGTACCAGGCTTGCTGTAGCTGCCCACACCAGTCACCACGATGAAGAATATCGTCCAGCGTCGCAATGGGCTTAATCATCAGGAAGTGGCGGACCGGCGTGGTTTGCGGCGTGGTGATTTCTCCCTGGCTTACAAACCCCAGCTTGGCGAAAAATTCAACCGCATCCTCACGGGCGCTACAGGTGACGCGCTTCACCCCTTCCTGGCGAGCCACGGATTCAAGGGTCATCGCCATCAGCGTTCCGAGTCCCTTTTCTTGCACCGAGGGGTCTACAGCCATAAAGCGTATGGAAGCTTCGTTATCTGCATTGATATACAGACGCCCTACCGCGACCAGATTCCCCTCTTCGTCCACCACCATCTGGTGATGCGCCATGGCGTCCCAGGCATCCCGCTCTGAGCCTTTTGGCTGGTGCAGGGGTTTACGCAGCATTTCCCAGCGAAACTGGTAGTAACGCTCCAGTTCTTCTTCTGTTTGCGGTACTCGAAGGTGATACATAGTTGTATTCTCTCTTGTTACCCGCGACCACGCCGGAAGCTGGTTCATACTTGTAACCAGAACGTCACGGGGCCATCATTAACCAGCGAAACCTGCATATCAGCAGCGAATCGTCCGGTTTGCGTATTCATTTCCTGTTGGCGACAACGTTCAACAAAGTACTCGTATAACGCTTCTGCCCGCTCGGGCGCAGCACCCTTTGAGAACCCAGGACGCATACCGCGTTCGGTATCTGCCGCCAGTGTAAACTGTGAAACCACCAGCACGCTGCCACCTGACTGCTGCACATTCAGGTTCATTTTGCCTTCGGCATCGCTAAAGATTCGATAGCCGAGTACGCGTTCGCACAAGCGGTTTGCTTTCTGTTCGTCATCATCCCTTTCGACACCTAACAGGACCAAAAGTCCTGGGCCAATTTCACCCGTCACCTCGCCCTCCACGGTGACGCTGGCACGGGTTACGCGCTGAATTAATGCAATCATGGTTGCTCTGCTTCTTCTTGTTCTGCGGCTTGTTTAAGTTTGCGGTATTCCCCGAGAGTGACAGTTATTTCCGCGCCTAGCAAGACGATACACCACGTCCAGTAAACCCAGACAAATAAAATAGGGATCACCGCCAGGACACCGTAAATGAGCTGATAAGACGGGAACATCGTGATATAGAGCGCAAATCCTTTCTTTCCGGCTTCGAACAGCACAGCAGCGACAAAGGCACCGATTACCGCATCACGATTGGGTACTCGCGTGGTGGGTACAATGCTGTAAAGCAGCCAGAACGATAGCCAGGAAAGTACCAACGGGAAAATACGCAGTACGTTATCAATAACCGTGTTGAGATCGCTTGCCCAGCGCAACGACAGCAAATAAGAACTGATTGCCAGGCTGGCTCCCGCCAGCAGCGGTCCCAGCGTTAATATCATCCAGTAAACGGCAAAAGAGTACACTTTGGGCCGCGTGCGCTTACTCCGCCAGATGGTATTCAACGCGCTATCGATGGCATACATCAGCAATAGGGCGGTTACAATCAGCCCGCATGCCCCAACAGCAGTCATTTTGTTCGAGTTTGCGACAAACTGTTCGATATACCGCTGGATGACATCGCCGGTCGCCGGAATAAAGTTAGCGAAAATGAAATGACGGAGTTGAATGCTGACATCGGAAAACATCGGAAATGCAGCGAAAAGAGCAAAAACAACGGCGATAAGCGGCACTAACGAGAGCAATGAAACGTAGGCAAGATTTCCTGCCAGCGTTGTCATATGATCCTCATCAATGCGCTGCCATAATAGCTTCAGCCAGGCCCATACAGGACGCGTGTGATGCCTGGCTTTTTGATGCAAAAATTTTAGCATAACAACTTCGCGAAATAGTCAGGGATGGTCGTTTTATCGACGACCTGAATACTGGTGATCCCTAAATGGTTAGCCCCTTCAATATTATCGGCGTTGTCATCAAAAAAGACCGCATCGTGCGCAGAAAAACCTTCTGACTGCAGAACGTGCTGATAAATCCGAGCTTCCGGTTTACGCATGCCCAGTTCCTGAGAAAGATAAATGTGATCGGCTGCCTGACGGATTTCGGGATACTCATCTGGCCAAAACGTTGTGTGCAGGCGGTTTGTATTCGATAACACAACGACACGATGTCCTTGCTCGCGCAGCTTATGCATGATGTCGATAACTTCGGGGCGTAATGCGACAAAAACGGCCTGCCAACCGTGAGAGAACTGCTCATAACTCAAAGGCAACGCCATGTCATGACACAGCGCCTCGGCGAAGGCTTCATCGGTTATTTCGCCTCGCTCATGCTGGCGAAAAGCCTCCCCCATCGTGAAACTTTGCTTTAGTGAAGCCAACGGTACACGGCTCAAATCGCTCCATGTGCCTAACACGCGATTGAAGTCGATATCGACAATCACATTACCCAAATCAAAGATATAGAGCATGTCCTTCTCCTTTCTCGCCGTGGATGAATAACTGTAGCGGGAAAGGAGAAGTTTGACTATGAGCGCGTGATGACTTCGAACTTATCGCGCTATCACGAGATGGGATTACATTGCCAGAGCATCATCCTGAGAGGGACTCACCTGCACAATTTCTACCTGCTGCGCCTGGAGCAGGTTGTGCAATGCAGGGCCGGGATACTCATCAGTAAACAGCGCAGTCACCTGAGACACATTACCAATCTCTACCGCGGCGGAAGCCGAGTATTTCGTGTGATCGGCAGCCAACAGAATGTGCCTCGAATGGGCCATCATCGTTTTCACCACGCTGGCTTCGTTGACATCAAACTCCAGCAGCGCGCCATCATTTTCAATCGCCCCGACGCTGGTCACCAGATAATCGGCCCGGAAATCTGCCACAAATGCTGCCGCAGAAGGGCCAATAATACCGCTGTTATGCGGGCGCAGCGTTCCGCCAGGCACCATCACTTCAAAGCGGGGATTGTTATAAAGAATATGCGCCACGCGCAGGCTGTTGGTGATGATGCGCAAATGGTTATGGTTTAACAGCGCCCGCGCAACCTGCTCAACGGTAGTACCAATGGTAATGAACACGGTTGAGCCGTCGGGAATGTAATCCGCTACCGCTTCCGCGATGGCTTTTTTCTCTTCCGTCCACGAGACTTCACGCTGTTCGAACGCCGTATTGACCACGCTGGAGGCTCTGCCTGCTCCACCGTGATGACGCGTAATTAATCCCTGTTCGCTTAACTTACGAATATCACGACGCACGGTCTGGGTGGAAACATCCAGCAGACTGGCGAGTTCGTCAATATTCATATAACCGCGCTCGCTAATCAGCATCAGCAGTTGATCGTGTCGCGGGTTACCGGTCAGTTCGGTAAGACTCATGAAATTTCCTCGAAAAACCATTGCCCTGGCATTTTATACAAAAAGTGACAGAAAAGATCGGGTTTGATCACAGTCAGGGATCCCCGCACGTCCGCCCGGACGCGTACACTTCAGTGCAGCGACGCCACTGGCAAACCTGACGGCATCTTCCTGCGCGGTCCCACAGGCCAGACTAAATGCCAGCGCACCGTGAAAAACATCACCGGCACCGGTGGTGTCTACCACATCGACTGAAAATCCTGGCTGATGCTGCACTGCATTATCTTTTATCCAGTCACACCCCTCACTGCCACGCGTCACATAAACATGGCCATTTGTGAGCATTTGTGCTTTTTTCAGTCCAGAATCGGGCTCCGTTGTCCCTGTCAGTCGCGCCAGTCCCGGTTCAGAGAACGCAGCATGATCGCTCAATGCCACCAGTTCACTGATGTCCTGCGGCGTAACATCGCCATCCAGTACGGTCATCACCCCTGACTGACGCGCCAGCGTGAAGGCCTGTTTTGCCCCTTCGTGCCAGCGCACATCCGCCAACACTACATCCCACTGAGAAAAATCGATCTCACTCAACCAGTCGGCATCATGCAGTAAATCCGGGCTGGGATAGTTAACGATAATTCGCTCTCCCTTCGCGTCGACCATAATCGCCGACTGTGAAGATTTCGCCCCTGCATAGCGCCGGGTGTAACGCGTGTTTACCCCCAGGGATTCCAGCTCCACCAGCAGGCTGTTTCCGGTGTCGTCATCGCCCACACGGCCAATAAAGTCCACCTGTGCGCCCAGCTTTGCCGCAGCCACAGCCGCAGTCGCAGCAGGCCCACCGCCCACTTCGGTATACCGCTTCGCCACATATTTACCCCCTTCAGTCGGTAAACCTTCTACGTAATAGATGCGATCCATCACGGTAATACCCACACAAGCAACACGAATCATGGTCATTCCTTAGGCGTTTCAAGATGGGATCATTTTAATTTCACAAAATGTTTAAAAAGTGACGGCTGTCAATTTTTTGACCATAAATTACAAATACGATCAAAAACAGACAATAAAATCGCATCATAAATGACAAAAAGTGACACATCAGCATCCAGGAGAAGGATATGGCAGCAATCGCATTTATCGGCTTAGGGCAAATGGGTTCACCTATGGCGAGCAATTTACTCAAGCAGGGGCATCAGCTTCGCGTGTTCGATGTCAATTCAGAGGCCGTAAACCTCCTGGTCGACAAAGGTGCAACCCCCGCCACTAGCCCGGCGCAGGCCGTTAATGGCGCAGAATTTGTCATCACCATGTTGCCGAACGGCGATTTGGTGCGCAGCGTGCTGTTTGGTAAGAACGGTGTTTGCGAGGGTTTATCTGCCGATGCGCTGGTCATTGATATGTCAACGATCCACCCACTGCAAACCGATAAATTGATTGCTGATATGCAGGCTTCAGGCTTCAGCATGATGGATGTACCAGTAGGCCGTACTTCCGCTAACGCCATTACCGGCACCCTGCTGCTGCTGGCTGGCGGCACCACTGAACAGGTTGAACGTGCCACGCCGGTTCTCATGGCGATGGGAAGCGAACTGATCAACGCGGGCGGTCCCGGTATGGGTATCCGCGTCAAACTCATTAATAACTACATGAGCATCGCACTCAATGCACTGTCTGCCGAAGCCGCCGTGCTGTGCGAAGCCCTGCATCTTCCTTTCGATGTTGCCGTCAAGGTGATGAGCGGTACTGCCGCCGGAAAAGGTCACTTCACCACCACCTGGCCAAACAAAGTCCTCTGCGGGGATCTTTCTCCCGCCTTCATGATCGATCTCGCCCACAAGGATCTTGGTATCGCTCTCGATGTTGCCAACCAGTTGCATGTCCCGATGCCACTGGGCGCCGCTTCACGGGAGGTTTATAGCCAGGCACGCGCGGCGGGTCGCGGTCGTCAGGACTGGTCCGCCATTCTGGAGCAGGTCCGTGTCAGCGCCGGACTGACCGCCAACGTAAAAATGTAACGACTGGATAAAGGAATAAATGAATGAATAAGTACACCATCAACGACATTACGCGCGCATCCGGCGGTTTCGCCATGCTGGCAGTCGACCAACGCGAAGCCATGCGCATGATGTTTGCCGCAGCTGGCGCGAAATCACCGGTGACGGACAGCGTACTGACCGATTTCAAAGTGAATGCCGCAAAAACACTTTCGCCTTATGCCTCAGCCATTCTGATCGATCAGCAGTTCTGCTACCGCCAGGTGGTTGAACAAAAGGCGATTGCTAAAAGCTGCGCCATGATCGTTGCTGCCGATGAGTTTATTCCGGGTAATGGCATCCCGGTTGATAGCGTGGTGATTGACCGAAAAATCAACCCGCTACAGGTCAAACAAGACGGTGGTAAAGCCTTAAAACTATTAGTCCTCTGGCGTAGTGACGAAGACGCACAACAACGCCTGGATATGGTGAAAGAGTTCAACGAATTGTGCCACTCACAGGGTCTTATCAGCATCATTGAGCCAGTCGTTCGCCCGCCGCGTCGTGGCGATAAATTCGATCGTGAACAGGCGATCATTGAAGCAGCAATTGAGCTAGGCGACAGCGGCGCGGATCTCTACAAAGTAGAAATGCCACTTTACGGCAAAGGCCCGCAACAAGAGCTTCTCACCGCTTCACAACGTCTCAATGAACATATCAATATACCGTGGGTGATCCTCTCTTCTGGCGTGGACGAAAAACTGTTCCCACGTGCCGTGCGTGTCGCAATGACAGCGGGCGCATCCGGATTCCTGGCAGGCCGTGCGGTATGGGCATCGGTCGTCGGTTTGCCTGATAGCGAACTGATGCTGCGCGATATTTCTGCACCGAAACTACAACATCTGGGCGAAATCGTCGACGAAATGATGACTAAACGCCGCTAATACGAGGACAAAGGGATGAAATGGTTTAATACATTAAGTCATAACCGCTGGCTGGAACAGGAAACCGATCGCATCTTTGATTTTGGTAAAAATGCCGTAGTACCGACTGGCTTTGGCTGGCTAGGTAATAAAGGGCAAATCAAAGAAGAGATGGGTACGCATTTATGGATCACCGCCCGTATGCTTCACGTTTATTCTGTTGCTGCGGCGATGGGTCGTCCGGGTGCCTACTCGTTGGTTGATCACGGTATCAAGTCGATGAACGGCGCGCTGCGTGATGAAAAATATGGCGGCTGGTACGCCTGCGTGAATGACAAGGGCGTAGTGGATGCCTCCAAACAAGGTTATCAACACTTCTTTGCCTTGTTGGGTGCCGCCAGCGCCGTTACCACCGGCCATCCGGAAGCTCGCAAATTGCTCGATTACACCATTGAAATTATTGAGAAATATTTCTGGAGCGAAGAAGAGCAAATGTGTCTGGAATCCTGGGACGAAGCCTTTAGTGAAACCGAAGCGTACCGCGGCGGTAATGCCAACATGCATGCGGTGGAAGCCTTCTTGATTGTTTATGACGTCACACATGACAAAAAATGGTTGGATCGCGCGATTCGCGTGGCGTCTGTCATTATCCACGACGTAGCCAGAAATAATCATTATCGCGTTAACGAGCACTTCGATACCCAGTGGAATCCACTGCCGGATTACAACAAAGACAACCCGGCACACCGCTTCCGCGCGTTCGGCGGCACTCCAGGTCATTGGATCGAATGGGGTCGTTTGATGCTGCACATCCACGCCGCACTGGAAGCCCGTTGCGAACAACCACCGGCCTGGTTGTTAGAAGATGCAAAAGGCCTGTTCAATGCTACCGTTCGCGATGCCTGGGCGCCCGATGGTGCTGACGGAATTGTCTATACCGTTGACTGGGAAGGCAAACCCGTGGTCCGCGAACGCGTACGTTGGCCTATCGTCGAAGCAATGGGAACCGCTTATGCACTCTACACCGTGACCGGCGATCGCCAGTACGAAACCTGGTATCAGACATGGTGGGACTACTGCATTACGTACCTGATGGACTATGAAAATGGCTCATGGTGGCAAGAGTTAGATGCTGACAACAAAGTCACCACCAAAGTCTGGGATGGTAAACAAGATATTTACCACCTGCTGCACTGCCTGGTAATTCCACGCATCCCGTTAGCACCTGGTCTGGCTCCTGCTGTTGCCGCTGGCCTGTTGGATGTTAACGCCAAATAACTGACCTGAAAATACGGCGTATCAGCCTGCGTGCCGGATATGCCGTTCTTCCATAAAGGTGCCTCGTATGCGATTAACGAGTATGCATAGCAGTGGACAGACCGTTTCACTCACCGCCGGGGATTATCATGCGACCATCGTGACCGTCGGTGCGGGTCTGGCTGAATTAACCTTTCAGGACTGCCATTTAGTCATCCCCCACAAACCTGAAGAGATGCCGAGGGCGCACCTGGGTAAAGTGCTCATCCCATGGCCTAACCGTATTGCAAACGGCTGTTATCAGCATCAAGGACGTGAATATCAGTTACCAATTAATGAACACAACTCGCAGGCCTCTATTCACGGGCTGCTTGCCTGGCGTGACTGGCAAATCAGCAAACAGACGCCTCGCAGCGTCACCTTGACGGCTTTTTTGCCACCCAGCTACGGCTATCCATTTATGCTGGCTTCACAGGTTATTTATTCGCTCAATGCACAAAGTGGCCTGACTGTTGAGATCACCAGCCAGAATATTGGTAGCCAGCCAGCACCTTATGGTGTGGGTATTCACCCTTATTTAACCTGCAACTTAATGCCTGTCGATGAATATCTGTTACAGCTTCCGGCACTACAGGTTTATGCCGTCGATGAGCATATTAATCCGACAACACTCCATCACGTTGATGAGCTGGACTTAAATTTCAGTCAGACGAAAAAAGTGGCAGATACGCGAATCGACCACACATTCAAAACCGTTAACGACCAATGGGAAATGACCATTACCCATCCACAACAAGCGCTTTCAGTTAGCCTTTATTCCGATCAACCCTGGGTACAAGTATACAGCGGTGAAAAATTACAGCGTCAGGGGCTAGCAATAGAACCGATGAGTTGCCCGCCCAACGCGTTTAATTCCGGAACAGATTTACTATTGCTGGAATCGGGAAAAACACATCGCCTGTTTTTTAATATTCATGGGCAGCGGAATTAGTTTCATTAAAAAAAGAACAATATCGTTATTCAGGGTTGTATTAACGCAACAGGAATCATTATGGACTTCTTTAATTTATTTACATCGGATGGCGTGCTACTGGATACTAACGTGGTCTGCACCGTCATCGCGTTAATGTTTCTTTATACCTTTGTAGGAATATGCGCAGGGTTCGGCGGCGGGCTAACGACGATGCCTCTGGTTACACTGATGCTCCCGGTAAAAATGGCAACACCGCTGTCGGTGATTGTTGGCACTGCTACCGCTTTGTACGCCACCTGGCTGTCACGTAAAGAAACAGACTGGCGCTCGGCAATGGTACTGATTATTTTCTCGTTTCTGGGAATACCTGTCGGTTTATACGCACTGTCCTATTTACCCGACCATTTTATGAAAGTGGGCTTAGGCGGGTTCCTGATCCTCTATTCGTTCTACAGCATGTTTATTCCACGCCTGCCTGTTTATGACCGCAACTGGATTGCTGCGCCTATTGGTGCCGTTGCTGGCGCATTGGGCGCGGCGTTTTCGACCAATGGGCCGCCGATGGTGATCTACGGCATGTTACGTAACTTAGGTCCGGCGGCATTTCGCGGCACGCTGAACGCCTTCTTCACGGCGAACAACATTGCGGTTATCGGTGGACTGGCCACCAGCGGAATTTTAACTGTCTCAATTTTTAAGTTGGTGATCTTTTGTATTCCCACCATGATCCTCGGCTCGCTGGTTGGGCAATATGTGCATAAACGTATTTCAGTCAAAGTGTTCCGCGTGATGGTTTTTTTATTGCTGATAGCCTCTGGCTCCATGTTAATAAAAGGCGCGCTGGGTATTTCTGCGATAACCGCACTACTGCCACCTTTTACATTATTAGTGGTTTTACAGCTGCTATTTGGTAAAAAAATCTCGGTTATCCGGCAAGCACAGGAAAATAAATAACAGATAGCAATTCACTTATTTTTAGTTAAAACCTGTAACAACAGGACGGCAAGAATTTCATTTTCAACTCTGCGGAGAGTATTTATGGATACGCCACGCCAACAATTATTAGATATTCAGTTAGAACATTCTGAACAAGGTTTTACTCTACGTTACCAACAACGCCCTATTTTATCTCACTCAATAGATAAACCTTGTTTATGGGTTGGGTCTGGTATTGCTGATATCGATATGTTCCGCGGCAATTTCAGCATCAAAGATAAACTGCAGGAAAAGATTGCACTCACGGAGGCAACGGTCAGCACATTACCTGAAGGTTGGCGGGTGCATTTCAACCGCGGCGACACAATCCATGCCACGCTGCACATCTCCACCGATGAACAAGGCCGCCTGAAGCTGGATCTGCATAACGACGATCTCAGCCATAACCGCATCTGGCTACGCCTTGCTGCCCAACCAGACGATCATATCTACGGCTGCGGCGAACAGTTCTCTTACTTCGACTTACGCGGTAAACCGTTCCCGCTGTGGACCAGCGAACAGGGCGTGGGCCGTAATAAAAACAGCTATGTCACCTGGCAGGCTGACTGCAAAGAGAACGCCGGAGGAGACTACTACTGGACTTTCTTCCCGCAACCGACGTTTGTCAGTACACAAAAGTATTACTGCCACGTCGACAATAGCTGCTACATGAATTTCGACTTCAGCGCCCCGGAATATCACGAACTGGCACTGTGGGAAGACAAAACGACCCTACGCTTTGAGTGCGCCGAGACTTACATTTCGCTGCTGGAAAAATTAACAGCGCTATTGGGTCGCCAGCCTGAGCTGCCCGACTGGATTTATGACGGCGTTACGCTCGGCATTCAAGGTGGCACGGAAGTGTGTCAGCAAAAACTGGATACCATGCGCAATGCGGGCGTGAAGGTAAATGGTATTTGGGCACAAGACTGGTCCGGGATCCGCATGACCTCTTTTGGCAAACGCGTGATGTGGAACTGGAAATGGAACAGTGAAAACTACCCACAGTTAGATTCCCGCATTAAGCAATGGAACAAAGAAGGCGTGCAGTTCCTCTCCTACATCAACCCGTATGTCGCCAGCGATAAAGACCTCTGCGCCGAAGCGGCAAAACACGGTTATCTGGCTAAAGATGCCTCCGGCGATGACTATCTGGTTGAATTTGGTGAGTTTTATGGCGGTGTGGTCGATCTGACCAACCCGGAAGCCTACGACTGGTTCAAAGAGGTCATTAAAAAGAACATGATCGAACTGGGCTGCGGTGGCTGGATGGCAGATTTTGGCGAATACTTGCCAACCGATACATATCTGCACAACGGCGTCAGCGCCGAGATCATGCATAACGCCTGGCCCGCGCTGTGGGCGAAATGTAACTACGACGCACTGCAGGAAACCGGCAAGCTTGGCGAAATTCTGTTCTTTATGCGCGCGGGTTACACCGGTAGTCAGAAGTATTCCACCATGATGTGGGCTGGCGACCAAAACGTAGACTGGAGCCTCGACGATGGTCTGGCCTCAGTTGTTCCTGCCGCATTGTCGCTGGCCATGACCGGCCACGGCCTGCACCACAGCGATATTGGCGGTTACACCACGCTGTTTGACATGAAACGTAGCAAAGAGCTGCTGCTGCGCTGGTGTGATTTTAGCGCCTTCACCCCGATGATGCGTACCCACGAAGGCAACCGCCCCAGCGATAACTGGCAGTTTGATGGCGACAGCGAAACTATCGCCCACTTTGCCCGCATGACCACCGTGTTCACCACCCTGAAACCGTACCTCAAACAGGCCGTCGCACAAAACAGCGCTACCGGGCTACCGGTTATGCGCCCGTTGTTCCTGCACTACGAAAACGATGCACAAACCTACACCCTGAAATATCAGTACCTGCTGGGACAGGATCTGCTGGTCGCACCGGTTCATGAGCAGGGTAAGCACGACTGGACGCTGTATCTACCAGAGGATAACTGGGTCAACGTCTGGACAGGGGAAACTTATCAGGGCGGTGACATCACCGTGGATGCGCCAATTGGCAAGCCTCCGGTGTTTTATCGCGCGAAGAGTGAGTGGGCGTCACTGTTTGCCACGTTACGCAACATCTAATACGGCTCGCCCGCGGGGATACTCACGGGCAAATGGAGAATAACAATGAGTCAAAATACAGCCAATCCGGCAACCCTACGCTTGCCGTTTAAAGAAAAACTTGCCTATGGGATAGGTGATTTGGGCTCCAATATCCTGCTGGATATTGGTACGCTCTATTTACTCAAGTTTTATACTGATGTCCTTGGCTTACCGGGGACTTACGGCGGTATCATTTTCTTAATCGCCAAGTTTTTTACCGCGTTTACCGATATGGGCACCGGGATTATGCTCGATTCGCGACGCAAAATTGGTCCGAAGGGTAAATTCCGCCCATTCGTGCTCTATGCTGCCTTCCCCGTCACCTTGCTGGCAATTGCTAACTTTGTCGGCACACCGTTTGAAATAACCGGCAAAACGGTGATGGCAACAGCGCTGTTTATGCTGTACGGACTGTTCTTCAGCATGATGAACTGCTCTTACGGCGCGATGGTTCCTGCCATTACTAAAAACCCGGATGAGCGCGCTTCGCTGGCCGCCTGGCGGCAAGGTGGCGCAACCCTGGGTTTGTTACTGTGTACCGTCGGCTTTGTTCCAGTGATGAATCTGATCGAAGGTAACTCGCAGTTGGGTTATATCTTCGCCGCCACATTATTTTCCCTGTTCGGCCTGCTGTTTATGTGGCTGTGCTATGCCGGTGTGAAAGAACGCTATGTAGAAGTGAAATCCGTGGATGCGGCAGCGCAAAAACCGGGATTACTGCAATCCTTCCGCGCTATCGCCGGTAACCGCCCGCTGTTCATTTTGTGCATTGCCAACCTCTGCACCTTAGGTGCGTTTAACGTCAAACTCGCCATCCAGGTGTATTACACCCAATACGTGCTCAATGACCCCATCCTTTTGTCATATATGGGATTTTTCAGTATGGGCTGTATATTCATCGGCGTCTTTTTAATGCCGGGAATGGTCAGACGCTTTGGTAAGAAGAAGGTCTATATCGGCGGCCTGCTGATTTGGGTAGCGGGCGATCTGCTTAACTACTTCTTTGGCGGCGGTTCAGTCAGCTTTGTGGCGTTTTCTTGCCTGGCTTTCTTCGGTTCGGCATTTGTTAACAGCCTGAACTGGGCGCTGGTTTCCGACACAGTGGAATATGGCGAATGGCGTACTGGCGTGCGTTCTGAAGGCACGGTGTACACCGGTTTTACCTTCTTTCGCAAAGTGTCGCAGGCGCTGGCCGGCTTCTTCCCTGGCTGGATGCTGACGCAAATCGACTATGTGCCGAACGTCGCACAGGCAGACCACACCATCGAAGGCTTACGTCAGTTGATCTTCATCTACCCAAGTGCGTTGGCGGTCATCACCATTATTGCGATGGGGTGCTTTTACAGCCTGAACGAGAAGATGTACGTCCGCATTGTAGAAGAAATAGAAGCCCGTAAGCGCCCGGCTTAATAATGATTATAAACGACGCCCTGCGGGGCGTTATAAGGAGTGATTATGTCTGACCATAATCCTTTGACATTAAAACTGAATCTGCGGGAAAAACTCGCCTATGGCATGGGCGATGTTGGTTCGAATTTAATGCTTAGCATTGGTACTCTGTATCTCCTCAAATTTTATACCGATGAATTAGGGATGCCTGCTTACTATGGCGGGATTATCTTTCTGGTGGCGAAATTCTTTACCGCGTTTACCGATATGCTCACCGGATTTTTACTCGATTCGCGTAAGAATATCGGCCCCAAAGGAAAATTCAGGCCCTTTATTTTGTATGCGGCAGTGCCAGCGGCATTGATTGCAACATTACAATTTATTGCCACCACCTTTAGTTTACCTGTCAAAACGACGATTGCCACAGCATTATTTATGATGTTTGGGTTATCGTACAGTCTGATGAATTGCTCCTATGGCGCGATGATCCCGGCGATAACCAAAAACCCGAATGAACGTGCACAGCTCGCGGCTTATCGACAAGGTGGCGCAACCATCGGGTTATTAATTTGTACCGTAGCATTTATTCCACTCCAGTCGTTTTTCTCTGACTCGACGGTGGGTTATTCCTGCGCGGCATTGATATTCTCCGTTGGCGGTTTTATCTTTATGATGCTCTGCTATCAAGGCGTAAAAGAGCATTATGTTGATACATCACCTTCCAGACATAAAGTCAGCATTCTGAAGTCATTTTTCGCGATATTTCACAATCCGCCACTGTTGGTGTTATGCATTGCGAATCTCTGCACGCTGGCGGCATTTAATATCAAACTGGCTATTCAGGTGTATTACACTCAGTACGTACTGAACGATATCAATTTATTATCGTGGATGGGATTCTTCAGTATGGGATGTATCCTCATCGGCGTACTACTGGTGCCATTAACTGTAAAATGCTTTGGCAAAAAACAGGTTTATTTAGCCGGGATGATACTGTGGGCGGTGGGTGATATTTTGAATTATTGCTGGGGCAGTAGCTCGTTCTCCTTCATCATGTTCTCTTGTGTCGCCTTCTTCGGCACAGCCTTTGTGAATAGTCTGAACTGGGCACTGGTACCAGATACCGTCGACTACGGTGAATGGAAAACCGGTATCCGCGCTGAAGGTTCCGTTTATACTGGCTATACCTTTTTTCGCAAAATTTCTGCGGCGCTGGCCGGCTTCCTGCCCGGCATTATGCTGACGCAAATCGGTTATATCCCCAATATTGCCCAGAGTGATGCAACCTTGCTTGGTTTGCGCCAGCTTATTTTTCTCTGGCCCTGCGGACTGGCAATTATTGCGGCAATCACAATGGGATTCTTTTATAAACTCAACGAAGCCCGTTTTGCTTTTATCATTGAGGAAATCAGTCAACGGAAGAAAAATAACATTCAACCAGAACACATTAGCCATAAAAAGAAAACCTCTGCTGTGAACATATAAAAATTGCCGCTTAGAGCCTATCCCAGTAGGCGTTATTGGCGTAGACAGTTTGAACACGGCCAGCGCGGAAGAACCGGAGCGTACACGGAGTACGTGAGGGTTCTGAGCACTGCCCTGGTTCGAAATGGCAAGCAAAATAGCCCTAATGGGGCAGGCTCTTATTCCATCTGAATGGATGGCGGTCTCCCTACGCTTAAAAAATGGATTTATTATGAAAAAATTAAATACAATAATTCTCTTATCCTCTGTGGTATCCACCTCTGTTTTCGCCGGCGCTTATGTAGAGAACCGTGAAGCTTACAACCTGGCCTCCGATCAGATGGAGGTCATGCTGCGCGTCGGCTATAACTCCGATATGGGCGCGGGTATCATGCTCACCAACACCTACACCATGCAACGCAAAGATGAGTTAAAACACGGTTATAACGAAATTGAAGGCTGGTATCCGTTATTTAAACCGACAGATAAATTAACCATCCAGCCCGGCGGACTGATAAACGATAAGAGTATTGGTTCTGGCGGGGCGGTGTATCTGGATGTGAACTATAAGTTCACCCCTTGGTTTAACCTTACGGTACGTAACCGGTATAATCATAATAACTACAGTTCAACCGATTTGAATGGCGATCTGGATAACAACGATACCTATGAGATCGGCAACTACTGGAACTTCATTATTACCGATAAGTTTTCCTATACTTTTGAGCCACACTACTTTATGCGAGTAAATGACTTCAACAGTAGTAATGGTAAAGACCACCACTGGGAAATTACCAATACCTTTAAATATCGCATCAACGAGAATTGGCTACCCTATCTTGAATTACGCTGGTTAGATCGTAATGTGGAACCCTACCACCGGGAACAGAATCAAATTCGCATTGGGGCAAAATATTTCTTCTAAGCTTCCTTTGTTGATAAAAAAGCCGCTGAAAATCAGCGGCTTTTTCATTCTATCCGATAGAGAAGCGCATCACGCCTCTGCAGCTTGCAGCATTTTCTTTCTTTCGCTAATACGCTTAACCAGCATCACGGAGACAATCGCGCCACAGAAGGCGAAACTCGCCATAATGCCAAACACGATTTTATAGCCGATAAGACCTGGGTTTAAATCCAGAATATATCCGTACAGGCTGAAACAGAACATCGCGGGGGCGTATCCGATAAAGCTGCCCAAAGCCATTGCCGCACCCGTTTGGTTCTCAGCAATTTTGGCTTCACCAATCGGGGCAAAGAATACGGCACGCTGGGTAAATACGATGGCACCGAAGCCCAGCGTACACACCATCCCTAAATAAACCGGCATACTTTCATGCGGCAGAACCATCAGCAGAACCAGAGCCACCGTACTGATCATGAACGTATAGCATAAGTATTTACTGGGGGACTTCAGGATTTTATCCGAGATCATCCCACCAATCGGGCCACCAACCATTTTCAGGCAATACTGGTTAATGATCCCGTAAGCCCCCACCAGCGCGACCGGCAGCATGTAGATGTTTTTCAGGAACGGGATGAAGAACGTTAATCCGCAATACACGGCGTAAACAAAAAAGACGTTGAAGGCGATTAACCAGATGGTCTTATCCTTCAGTACCGATGACATACTCGGGTTTTTCGGCGCATCTTCGGCATCCTGCACTTTTGCCGCCGGCGCTTCTTCTTTATCGTTCAACACAAAGAAGATGATAACCCCCACCATAATCACGATGGCAGAGTAGAACCAGATACCTGCTTTAAATCCCAGTAGCCCACTACCAAACCAGGTGAAGACAGCCAGCGCGGAAAACGCAACAACCGTATCAACAATACCGCGTCCCGTCTCAAAGAAACCAAACAACCGCCCTTGCTGTTCGCTATTGCCCAGCCGGCTGACTGATTTTAGTAGCACGGGCCAGTTCATCATGTCACAGGTAACACCAAACAGCGCCCAGACAAAGAGGATCCCCCAATAGCCAGGCATCGTGGTCAAATAAACCCCCAGCAACCCCGTTGCAATCAGAGATAAAGACATGGTGTATTTACGCGGAAGTTTATCTGCAAAATAAATAGATAAGAAAAATCCCACGGTTGTCACAAATGAGTTCACTGACATCGCATTGCCAATCTGCCCATTGGTCAAATGGAAGTATTCCTGCATAGGAATATAGAAAGCATCTTTCAGTGAGGGTAATTTGTAAATTGTACCGCCACACAGTGTTAACAGGCTAAAAAGCGCCCATTTCTTTTTTGTGAGCATAGCATCCCCTAAATGATTATATAAATCATTTGTTTTGAATAATAAAAAGTCGTCCATTCACCAGGAATGGATTATGAATCCTAAAAAAATACGTTAGAGATTATTAATTATTTAGAATGTGATGCGCCTCATTTTTAATTTGCTGTAGCACGCTACGCACAAATTGTATTTGTTGGATGGCATCTTTTTTTTCTTTAATCAAACGAGCTTCGAGAAGGTCTGGTTCAGGCAGCGGCGTTTCACTCATCTGGCGCCATGGGATCCACGGATTGTCACCTTCATTGTCGAAACGAAATGCTGGCGCATAATAATCAACTTCTTCTTCCAGCCCGTAAGCCGTTACCTGCGGCTTCTCATCACCCAGGCAGATCAGTTTCGTCAGCAGTTCCTTAAACGGCATGTCCCCCTGACCCGAGGTACAGGCTTTATGGCCCAGTCCCGCGTTCTCATTAACAATTAACGCATCTTTAATATGTACCTGGGTAATATGCGGTGACATCGTATCTAGCGCCGTTAATGGATGCTCATTGGCATTGATCATATTGGCAAAATCAAACAGTAAAGAGAGCGATTCCATATCACTGTTCTGAATTAACGATACCAGTTCATGGCTCTTCAAATCTTCATGTTGTTCCAGGGTGAAAGTCAGACCGCTATCCTGATAGTGCTCGCGCAGGTAGTGGATATCCTGCGTAATCATCGCGAGTACTTCCTGAAGATTACCTTCGTAGCGTGGATAAAATCTAACGGAAGAGGCACCTGTTTTTAATGCGATAGCAACGGCCTGGTCAATGGCCTTTTTATCAGAAGAACTGGTCTCAATATGAAGATCAAGCTGTAGCTTACGCGCTTTATCACCAAATGCAGACAGCGCATTATCGTTCATATTTTCAAGAGAATAGCGTTCGCCATCAAGAACGTGGATTTTCACACCACGCAGATTATTTTCACTGGCAATATCTAATAAATCACTCGGTAATATGCGCTCAACACGCATATTCAAATGATAAGCATAGGCATGAAGATAAAGGGGGAGGCTATCTACACGCGCCAGAATTTTATGTGCATTATCTTTAGTGACCATAAACATACCTACAAGTTAATGAAGAGATCAACTGCTTCAAAGCGCCAATACTCAATATCTATTTGTACGATGTTGCCATCGCTGTCAGCCCGATGTTTTTCAATAAGAATGGCAGGCATCCCAGTAGAACCACCAATAAACTTACTAATATCGCCGGCCATTCTGACGGGTTTAAAAGCCAGTTTTTTGATTACGGTTTCTTTTTTATATTCATTTTCCCAAACGGAAGAAAATGACTGACTTTCAAGCTGTTCAATAAACCCCGGAGCAACCTTCGGGTTGATAAACGTTTCGTGGTAGAAAACTTTATGGCCTTCAAGCGCTCCCCAGCCCGTTATCCGATACAGTTCATCAGACGGCGTTACGGACACCAGTGGCGCGGCAACTTCCGGATATTGAGACACCCGACTTTTTTCAATAAACCCCCAGGACGGTTCTCTGCCCTGCTCAATTGCGGCGCGCTGAAAGCTGGCTGATAATTCCGGGCTGTAGTTAAAGCGCGCCTGGGTGACGAACCATCCCTTGCGATCTTTACGAAAGATTCTGGATTCAGATTCCAGGTTTAATAACGCCTGACGTAAGGTCATCCGTTTGATGCCCAGCAGCTCTCCCAACTCTCTTTCTGAAGGCAATTTGCCACCAGGCGTGGTGAGCCCTTCTTTTAACCAACGGTCTAACTTCTCTTTCGCATTCTCAACGGTCGACTGATTATTCGTCATTGTTTAATCCATTTGGTTTAAACCAGATGATTAATCATACGCTGACGTCGAAAACGAAAGCAAACCCCCTCCGCGAGCTTTAGAAATAATTGTGACAAAGCTCTCTTATGACGGGGTTCATACAGAAAAAGAGAGCACATGCGGTGGAGTTTGCCCAAAAATGAGGAACGACAGGCAAAAAAAAACCCCACCTCGTAAGGCGGGGTCTTGTCACGAGAAGAGCGTTAATTACTCTTCTTTCGCACCACGCATTGCACGGCGACGATCGTTTTCAGTCAGGTGACGTTTACGAATACGGATAGAAGTTGGTGTTACTTCTACCAGTTCGTCGTCATCGATGAATTCCAGAGCCTGCTCCAGAGTCATCTTAACCGGCGGAACCAGAACCGTTGCTTCGTCAGTACCGGACGCACGCATGTTGGTCAGTTTCTTACCGGTCAGGCAGTTTACAGTCAGGTCGTTAGAACGGCTGTGAATACCGATGATCTGGCCTTCGTAAACTTCAGCACCGTGACCCAGGAACAGCTTACCGCGGTCCTGCAGGCTGAACAGTGCGAACGCAACTGCTTTACCCTGGCCGTTGGAGATCAGTACGCCGTTCTGACGCTGACCCACATCACCCGCACGAACGTCGTCGTAGTGGCTGAAGGTGGAGTACAGCAGACCGGTACCGGAAGTCATGGTCATGAATTCTGAACGGAAGCCGATCAAACCACGGCTTGGGATCACGTAGTCAAGACGTACGCGGCCTTTGCCATCTGGATTCATGTTTTTCAGGTCGCCTTTACGCTCACCCAGAGCCTGCATCACAGAACCCTGATGCTGCTCTTCGACGTCCAGCGTTACGTTTTCGAACGGCTCTTGTTTACGGCCATCGATTTCGCGGAAGATTACTTTCGGACGGGAAACCGCCATTTCGAAACCTTCACGACGCATGTTTTCGATCAGAACTGACAGGTGCAGCTCACCACGACCGGATACACGGAATGCATCCGCATCTTCGGTTTCTTCAACGCGCAGCGCAACGTTGTGCACCAGTTCTTTGTTCAGGCGGTCAAGGATCTGACGAGAGGTAACATATTTACCTTCTTTACCACAGAACGGAGAGGTGTTTACGCAGAAGAACATGGTTACGGTCGGTTCATCAACGGACAGAGCTGGCAGCGCTTCGACGTTCTGCGGGTCGCAGATGGTGTCGGAGATGTTCAGTTCACCCAGACCGGTGATCGCGATGATATCGCCTGCTTCGGCAATATCACTCTCGATACGCTCCAGACCCAGATGGGTCAGAACTTTACCGACTTTACCGTTACGGGTTTTGCCTTCGCTATCAATGATAGTGATCTGCTGGTTCGGTTTAACTTTACCGCGTTTGATGCGGCCGATACCGATTACGCCAACGTAGTTGTTGTAGTCCAGCTGGGAGATTTGCATCTGCAGCGGGCCATCAAGGTCTACGTTCGGAGCCGGTACGCGATCAACGATGGTCTGATACAGCGGAGTCATGTCTTCAGCCATGTCTTCGTGATCCAGACCAGCGATACCGTTCAGCGCGGAAGCGTAAACGATCGGGAAGTCCAGCTGCTCATCGGTAGCGTCGAGGTTAACGAACAGGTCAAATACCTGGTCAACAACCCAGTCAGGGCGCGCGCCAGGACGGTCAACTTTGTTGATAACAACAATTGGCTTCAGGCCATGGGCAAAGGCTTTTTTGGTCACGAAGCGCGTCTGCGGCATCGGACCGTCCATTGCATCCACCACCAGCAGCACGGAGTCGACCATGGACATTACACGTTCAACTTCACCACCGAAGTCGGCGTGCCCTGGGGTATCAACGATGTTGATACGGTAGTCATTCCATTTGATAGCGGTGTTTTTAGCGAGGATGGTAATCCCACGCTCTTTCTCCAAATCGTTGGAGTCCATCACGCGCTCTTGGGTTTCAGCACGTGCATCGAACGTACCGGATTGTTGGAGCAGCTTGTCTACCAGGGTCGTTTTACCATGGTCTACGTGCGCGATGATGGCGATGTTACGCAAATTTTCGATCACAACTTTGCCTCAGGCATTTTAGAAATAGCGCGTTATTGTACACGGATTAATCGCAGTACAAAACAGGATCACAAACATCCTCCGCAAACAAGTATTGCAGAGTTTCTTTGTGATCACATTCACGGAGCGTTAAAAGGGGTAATCTGAGCTGCTTTGCACCAATATGGTGCTTAATGTTCACATTAAAGCACTATAATGGTGCAACACAACCTTCATGGTGCAGCCCCTTTGCACGATGGTGCGCATGATAACGCCTTTTAGGGGCAATTTAAAAGTTGGCACAGATTTCGCTTTATATTTTTTACGGCGACACGGCCAATTTTTGCAGAATTGAAGACTTCGTTACCACGACGACAATGACCAATCCGGGAGAGTAAGTATGTCCGCTGAACACGTTTTGACGATGCTGAACGAACACGAAGTGAAGTTTGTTGATTTGCGCTTCACCGACACTAAAGGTAAAGAACAGCACGTCACTATTCCTGCTCATCAGGTAAATGCCGAATTCTTTGAAGAAGGCAAAATGTTTGACGGCTCCTCAATCGGTGGCTGGAAAGGCATTAACGAATCAGACATGGTGCTGATGCCAGATGCTTCCACCGCGCTCATTGACCCGTTCTTTGAAGAGTCTACCCTGATCATCCGTTGCGATATCCTGGAACCAGGTACGCTGCAGGGCTACGACCGCGACCCGCGCTCCATCGCGAAACGCGCTGAAGAATACCTGCGCGCTACTGGCATCGCAGACACCGTTCTGTTCGGGCCAGAGCCAGAGTTCTTCCTGTTTGACGACATCCGTTTCGGCGCGTCTATTTCCGGTTCTCACGTCGCTATCGATGACATCGAAGGCGCATGGAACTCCTCCACCAAATACGAAGGTGGCAACAAAGGTCACCGTCCTGGCGTCAAAGGCGGTTACTTCCCGGTTCCTCCGGTAGATTCTTCTCAGGACATCCGTTCTACCATGTGTCTGATCATGGAAGAGATGGGTCTGGTTGTTGAAGCGCACCACCACGAAGTCGCGACCGCGGGTCAGAACGAAATCGCAACCCGCTTTAACACCATGACTAAAAAAGCGGACGAAATTCAGATCTACAAATATGTCGTTCACAACGTTGCGCACCGTTTCGGTAAAACGGCGACCTTTATGCCAAAACCGATGTTTGGCGATAACGGCTCCGGCATGCACTGCCACATGTCCCTGTCCAAGAACGGCGTAAACCTGTTCTCTGGTGACAAATATGCAGGTCTGTCTGAGCAGGCGCTGTACTACATCGGCGGCGTTATTAAGCACGCTAAAGCGATCAACGCCCTGGCGAACCCGACCACCAACTCTTACAAGCGTCTGGTCCCGGGTTATGAAGCACCGGTCATGTTGGCTTACTCTGCCCGTAACCGTTCTGCGTCCATTCGTATTCCAGTTGTTGCTTCTCCGAAAGCGCGTCGTATCGAAGTGCGCTTCCCGGACCCGGCAGCTAACCCGTACCTGTGCTTTGCTGCACTGCTGATGGCTGGCCTGGACGGTATTAAGAACAAGATCCACCCAGGCGAAGCAATGGACAAAAACCTGTATGACCTGCCGCCGGAAGAAGCGAAAGAGATCCCACAGGTTGCAGGCTCTCTGGAAGAAGCACTAAAAGAACTGGATCTGGACCGCGAGTTCCTGACCGCAGGCGGCGTGTTCACCAATGAAGCGATCGATGCGTACATTGCACTGCGTCGCGAAGAAGATGACCGCGTGCGCATGACTCCGCACCCGGTAGAGTTTGAGCTGTACTACAGCGTTTAATCGTTTGAGTTGCCGTGGAACTTTTAGCCTGCTCAGGCAGGCTTGAGATCGATGGCGAATGATAGGACGCCTGATGGCGCAAACTTATCAGGCCTGGCGGGTAACATTACCTTGCAGGCCGGATAAGGCAGAGCCGCCATCCGGCATCTACGTTTGCCAGTCATCTGTAGCCCATCTCTGGATGGGCTTTTTTCTCCACTAACAACCTGTTCTCTCGCGCTTTTTATGCATAAAAAGCTATAATGCACTAAATTGGTGCAACACTTTTCTGGAGACTGCTGAATGGCAACCGGCACGCTGCCCGATGCTGGGCAGATCCTCAATTCGTTAATCAACAGTATTTTACTCGTCGACGATGAGCTGGCGGTGCATTACGCCAACCCGGCGGCGCAACAACTGCTCGCGCAAAGTTCCCGCAAACTGTTTGGCACACCGCTGCCCGATCTACTGAGTTATTTCTCCCTGAACATTGGGCTGATGCGAGAAAGCCTGGAAGCGGGCCAGGGCTTCACGGATAACGAAGTGATGCTGGTGATAGACAGTCACTCACATATCCTCTCTGTGACCGCGCAGAGGCTGCCTGATGGCCTTATCCTGCTGGAGATGGCACCTATGGATAACCAGCGCCGTCTGAGTCAGGAGCAACTGCAGCATGCCCAGCAGATTGCTGCCCGCGATCTGGTGCGTGGTCTGGCGCACGAAATTAAAAATCCGTTGGGCGGCCTGCGCGGAGCAGCTCAGCTTCTTGGCAAAGCGCTTCCGGACCCGGCGCTGACGGAATATACCAAAGTCATTATTGAGCAGGCTGACCGCCTGCGTAATCTGGTTGATCGACTGTTGGGGCCGCAACAGCCAGGAATGCACATCACGGAAAGTATTCATAAAGTGGCAGAGCGCGTGGTGGCGCTGGTGTCGATGGAGCTCCCCGAAAACGTCACGCTGATTCGTGATTACGACCCGAGCCTGCCAGAACTGCTGCACGATCCGGATCAGATAGAACAAGTTCTGCTGAATATCGTGCGTAATGCTCTTCAGGCGCTGGGACCGGAAGGCGGAGAAATTATTCTGCGCACCCGCACCGCGTTTCAGCTTACGCTGCACGGTATGCGCTACCGTCTGGCGGCACGTATTGATGTCGAGGACAACGGTCCGGGCATTCCCTCGCATTTGCAGGATACACTGTTCTACCCAATGGTCAGCGGCCGCGAAGGCGGTACCGGACTTGGATTATCCATCGCCCGTAATTTGATCGATCAACATTCCGGCAAAATTGAATTTACCAGTTGGCCGGGTCATACCGAATTCTCGGTTTACCTGCCTATCAGGAAATAAAGGTGACGTTTATGCAACGAGGAATAGTCTGGGTAGTTGATGACGATAGTTCCATCCGTTGGGTGCTTGAACGTGCGCTCGCAGGGGCAGGACTAAGCTGCACCACATTTGAAAGTGGTAAAGAGGTGCTGGATGCGCTTGCCAGCAAAACGCCGGACGTGCTGTTGTCGGATATCCGCATGCCGGGGATGGACGGTCTGACGCTGTTAAAACAGATTAAGCAGCGTCACCAGATGCTTCCGGTCATCATAATGACTGCTCATTCCGATCTGGATGCCGCCGTGAGCGCTTACCAGCAAGGGGCGTTCGACTATCTGCCCAAACCTTTTGATATTGACGAAGCGGTAGCGCTGGTCGAGCGCGCCATAAGCCATTATCAGGAACAGCAGCAGCCGCGTAATATTCAGATCAACGGCCCGACCACCGATATCATCGGCGAAGCGCCCGCGATGCAGGATGTGTTCCGCATCATTGGCCGCCTCTCCCGCTCGTCAATCAGTGTGCTGATCAACGGAGAATCCGGGACGGGTAAAGAGCTGGTCGCCCACGCCCTGCACCGCCACAGCCCGCGCGTCAAAGCACCGTTTATCGCGCTTAACATGGCCGCCATTCCGAAGGATTTGATTGAGTCTGAACTATTTGGCCACGAAAAAGGGGCGTTTACCGGGGCGAATACCATTCGTCAGGGGCGTTTCGAACAGGCTGATGGCGGCACCCTCTTCCTTGATGAAATTGGCGATATGCCGCTGGACGTGCAGACACGTTTGTTGCGCGTATTAGCCGATGGACAGTTTTACCGCGTTGGCGGTTACGCCCCCGTAAAGGTAGATGTTCGGATTATCGCGGCCACCCACCAGAACCTGGAACTGCGCGTGCAGGAAGGCAAATTCCGTGAGGATTTATTCCACCGTCTGAACGTAATTCGCGTTCATTTGCCCCCGCTGCGTGAGCGTCGGGAAGATATCCCCCGTCTGGCACGTCATTTCCTGCAGGAAGCCGCCCGCGAGTTGGGTGTGGAAGCCAAGCAACTCCACCCAGAAACCGAAGCGGCACTTACGCGTCTGGCCTGGCCAGGTAACGTTCGTCAGCTTGAAAACACCTGTCGCTGGCTGACCGTAATGGCTGCCGGGCAGGAAGTGCTGATTCAGGACTTACCGGCCGAACTGTTTGAAGCCAGCGTGCCCGATGCGCCTTCGCATATGCAGCCGGACAGCTGGGCAACCCTGTTGGCACAATGGGCAGACCGGGCATTGCGATCCGGTCATCAAAACTTGCTGTCAGAGGCTCAACCGGAGATGGAGCGGACGCTGTTGACCACCGCACTGCGTCATACCCAGGGACACAAACAGGAAGCGGCACGCTTGCTCGGCTGGGGGCGTAATACCTTGACGCGCAAGTTAAAAGAACTCGGAATGGAGTGACGAAAAGTCACTGTGTAAAGATTGATAATTGAGCGCAAATTGCTGCTATTTTGCGCTTTACTGTTCCGATGAGTTAAGTATGATCGTGCCCGGCAAACGGGGGGAAGTCATCATGCTGGAATCAATCATTAATCTGCTATCGAGCGGCTCAGTCGACAGCCACACACCACAAACTGCGGTTGCCGCAGTGCTGTGTGCTGCGCTGGTTGGGCTGTTTAGCTGAAGGCGCGCCGGATGGCGCTAACGCTTATCCGGCCTACAGGTTATCGCGACGTGTAGGCCCGGTAAGCAAAGCGCCACCGGACAACGTCATTAAATCACCCGAGAGAACTGCTGCATCCGCGCTTTCTGGCGTAGATAAGCATCAAAGCACATGCAAATATTACGGATCAACAGGCGACCCTTCGGCGTAACCTGAATTCCCTTCTCATCCACATCCACCAGCCCATCTTTCGCCAGTGGCGCCAACAGCTTCAGATCTTCAGCAAAATAATCCGCAAAGTTCACATCCCATTGCTGTTCCACAGCGGCATAGTCGAGGCGGAAGTTGCAGATCAGCAGCTTAATAACATCCCGACGAATGCAGTCATCGCGGGTCAGCACAATACCGCGCCACAGTGCATTCCCTTGTTCATCCACCTGCTGATAATAGTGCTTCAGTTCTTTTTGGTTCTGCGCGTAGTTGTCGCCAATCATACTGATGGCGGATACGCCCATACCCAGCAAGTCGGTATCGCCCTGGGTGGTATAGCCCTGGAAATTCCGATGCAGAACACCTTCGCGCTGGGCAATTGCCAGCTCGTCGTCCGGGCGAGCGAAATGATCCATTCCAATGAACTGATAGCCCGTTTCGGTTAGTGAAGAGATGGTTTCCTGCAGGATATCCAGCTTTTGCTGTGCGCTGGGCAGGTCAGCATCTTTGATCTTGCGCTGGGCGGCGAAAAGCGTGGGCAGGTGCGCATAGTTAAAGACGCTCAGACGATCTGGATTCAACTCCGCCACCCGCTTCAGGGTGAAAGCAAAGCTTTCCGGCGTCTGTTTTGGCAGGCCGTAAATAAGGTCGATATTCGTCGAGGTGAAACCGATCTCACGCGCATGGTTAAGTAGCGCAAAGATAAATTCCTCGTCCTGCTCACGGTTCACCAGGCGCTGAACGTCTTTGTTGAAGTCCTGCACCCCCATGCTCAGGCGATTAAACCCTTCCGCTCGTAAATGATCGAGAACATCCAGCTCGATTTCACGCGGATCCACTTCGATCGAAATTTCGGCATCCGCGTTAAACTGAAAGTTAGCCCGCAGCAGCGTCATTAAACGGCTGATTTGCGCTTTATTTAAGTAAGTTGGCGTACCGCCGCCCCAGTGCAGCTGGCTGACATGCCGTCCAGAAAACAACGGTGCGCGGTGAATAATTTCTTGTTCCAGGGCATCGAGGTATTGATCGGCTTTATGCTGCTGACGGGTCACAATCTTATTGCAGCCACAGAAGTAACACAGTTTATGGCAGAACGGGATGTGAACGTATAACGAAAGTGGGCGCTCAGGGTAACGCGCCACAGCGTGTAAAAACGCGTCTGCACCGTAGTCTTCAGAGAACTCCAGCGCGGTCGGGTACGAGGTATATCGTGGCCCGGAATAGTTATATTTCTGGATCAGGGCCAGGTCCCAGTCTATTAGCTGTTCAGACATGCTCACTCCTTCCGATGGCGTCTCTGGCGGGTACGGCGTACCGGCTTAACCCCAGTGCGGGTGATAAGCCGGTTGCGCAGCCACTTCTGTCGCCGCGACAACCGCTGTAGTTTAACGAATAACCACACCAGATAACATATAACCGGAAGGGTTATAAGCAGGACGGGAAGACCCACGGTGTAAAACCGTTAGTTGCCACCTTTCAGCAGGCGCATCATATCTTCCTGCTTTTCTTCCTCATCCTCTTCTTCGTCATCCTCGTAAGAGAGACCCAGCTTTTGCATCAACTCGTCGATGCGATCCAGTTTGGCATCTACCCAGGCCTGATCTTCTGCGCTCAGGGTTTCTCCGGTTTCAAGACGTTCCAGCAGCGCATCCAGGCGCTCATCCGTTTCCAGTAAATCCAACTCAGCCTGTGGTGAAAGCATAGGTTTCTCACTTTTCGGTTTGTGCTGTTTGGTGACTTTTTCGGTCACACCCAATGGAATGGGGGTTTTACTGCCAATACGAGGATCTTTTTGTTTGTTTTGGTTTCCGCCACCTGATGCGCCATCACTACCGGACGCACGGCTACCCGCCGCATGACCACGGTGTTTTTTCTGACGCTTACGGTCGCGAGCTTCCTGGTTAATTTCTTCGCGTGTTTTACGACGCGCTTTTGCAGGACCTTTACCGCGTGGTGTAGAAGTTGGTTTCATCATGATTCGTCTTTGGCTGTTTTTATTCAGTATATATTTGCGCCGGAATCTAGCAGAAATAAAGAAAAAAGGCGACAGAGTAATCTGTCGCCTTTTTTCCTGACTCTCAACCCTCAGCGGGCTCTACAATCCCTGTCGGCTATCAACACACCCTGTTTTTCCCTTAGCCTGCAACATTCCGTGTTGTTTCCATTTCCTTTTACTCACGTCTCCGGACGTTTGTCTTCCTGACAATCCTGTGTCTTCGCCTCCTGGCGCTCCTGACCCTCATCCTGAGTCGTTTATCCTGTCAGCTTCCTCGCTATGGACGCTACTTTACCTTTTTCACGTAACGGCACAAGTAAGCTGGGTAACAGTTTCCATTAATCAGAATTCCAATAAAATATAATCATATGATTTATATACATTATATTGTTTTTCGCTCTGTCATCTCGCATAGATACTGTCGGCAATGTCTCACAAAGCTCGAGGTTTTTACTTACACTGGCCACACGTCGAAAAACCAGTCTTTTGCTGGTGTTCAGGTATAATCGCTGCAAAGCCTTGATTGATGGAGACGACCACGTTGACTAACTTGAATTATCAACAGACGCATTTTGTGATGAGTGCGCCTGATATTCGCCATTTACCTTCCGATACGGGAATCGAAGTGGCTTTTGCTGGCCGTTCCAACGCAGGCAAATCCAGTGCGCTAAATACCCTGACCAATCAAAAGAGTCTGGCGCGTACCTCTAAAACACCAGGCCGAACTCAGCTCATCAACTTGTTTGAAGTTGTGGATGGTAAACGCCTGGTCGACCTGCCAGGTTATGGTTATGCCGAAGTCCCGGAAGAGATGAAGCGTAAATGGCAGCGCGCGCTGGCTGAATACCTGGAAAAACGCCAGAGCCTGCAGGGTCTGGTGGTATTAATGGACATTCGTCACCCGCTAAAAGATCTCGACCAGCAGATGATCCTGTGGGCTGTTGAGAGCAACGTTCAGGTTCTGGTTCTACTGACTAAAGCAGATAAGCTGGCCAGTGGTGCCCGGAAAGCACAGCTGAACATGGTGCGTGAAGCGGTGCTGGCGTTTAATGGCGATGTGCAGGTAGAAGCGTTCTCATCGCTGAAAAAGCTGGGCGTGGATAAACTGCGTCAGAAACTGGATAGCTGGTTTAGTGAGCTGGCACCCGTTGAAGAGATGCAGGACGGGGAATAATCCACGGATATGCCGGATGGCGCCGCTGTGTGTCTTATCCGGCCTACAGCATGTGCAAAACCTTTCTTTCGCACAATAAAAAACGCCCCAGTCATTACTGACTGGGGCGGCTAAAATATTCAGCCAAATCCGATTACGTGAAGTAAAAGGTCTGAAAGATAGAACATCTTACCTCTGTACCCTACGCGAATAACTTTACTCTTTTTTGAGCAGCTCAGAAAGCACTTTTTGTAATTTTTTTTCATTCCCGCCATAGGGATTTCTAATGGACATCACAAAAAGCTCTATCTTATGTTGCTTAGTTACGAAAAAAGCGCGTTATTCAGTAAACCCTTAATGCGCCTGATCCCAGTTCTCACCACTACCAACTTCCACCAGCAATGGCACATCAATTTGCGTCTCGTTTTCCATCAGCTGATGGATCTTTTTCGACACGCTTTCCAGGTCATCTTTGTGCACTTCAAACACCAGTTCATCGTGTACCTGCATGATCATGCGCACGCGCGGCCGCTCTGTTTGCAGCCACCCGTCCACGGCAATCATGGCCCGCTTAATTATATCTGCGGCAGTACCCTGCATCGGAGCGTTAATTGCAGCACGTTCTGCACCGGCACGGCGAGCGCCATTACTGGATTTAATATCCGGTAAATAGAGGCGACGCCCTTCCAGCGTTTCAACGTAACCTTGCTCTTTTGCCTGTGCACGCGTCCGTTCCATATATTCCAGCACGCCAGGGTAGCGCTCGAAGTAGAGATCCATGTACTTCTGTGCCTCTTTACGCGGAATATTCAACTGACGAGCAAGACCGAAAGCACTCATGCCATAGATCAGACCAAAGTTAATGGCTTTTGCGCTACGACGCTGTTCGCTGGTCACTGAATCGAGCGGTAAACCAAAAACCTCTGCCGCCGTTGCACGGTGAATATCTTTTCCTTCGGCAAACGCAGTAAGCAGGCCTTTATCGCGCGAGAGATGGGCCATAATACGCAGCTCGATCTGCGAGTAGTCCGCAGAGACAATCACGTAGTCTTCTGGCGCGATAAAGGCCTGGCGAATACGACGACCTTCATCGTTACGTACCGGGATATTTTGCAGGTTAGGATCGGTTGAAGACAAACGTCCGGTAGCCGTGACAGCCTGGTGATATGAGGTATGCACGCGTCCGGTTTTTGGGTTGATCATCAATGGAAGCTTATCCGTATAGGTCGACTTCAGTTTTGCTAACCCACGATATTCCAGGATAACTTTCGGCAACGGATAATCCAGCGCTAACTCTTCCAGCACCTCTTCCGACGTTGACGGCGCACCACCCGGTGTTTTCTTCAGCGGCTTGATACCCTGTTTTTCAAACAGAATCGTTTGCAGTTGCTTGGTTGAAGAGAGGTTAAACGCTTCTCCGGCAATCTCGTGCGCTTTTTGCTCCAGCGCATTCAAACGCAACGTCAGCTCTTCTGAGTGTTTGTGCAATACAGCAGGATCGATTTTCACACCGTTGCGTTCAACGCGTGACAAAACCGGGACCAACGGCATATCAATATTTTCGAAAACGTTTAGCGGCCCTTTGTGCTTCTGCAGTTCTGGCCACATCTTCAGGTGCAACTGAAGCGTAACATCGGCATCCTCTGCGGCATAGCGCCCGGCCTCTTCCAGTGCTATCTGGTTAAAGGTCAGCTGGTTTTTACCTTTCCCGGCAATTTCTTCAAAGGTGATTGTTTTATGTTTCAGCCAGCGATCTGACAGGCTGTCCATATCGTGTCGGCCTGCGACGCTGTTAAGAATGTAGGATTCGAGCATGGTATCAAAGACGATGCCGCGCAGTTCAATCCCGTAATTTGCCAGGATACCGCGATCGTACTTCAGGTTTTGCCCAACTTTATGCGCCTTTTCATCTTCCAACAGTGGCTTCAGTAACGCCAGCGCGCGGTCACGAGAAATCTGATCGGGCGCATCCAGGTAATCATGGGCGACAGGAACATACGCAGCCACACCTGGCTCAATGGCAAAGGAGAGGCCAACCAGATTAGCGGAGATGTTATCCAGACTGTCAGTTTCTGTATCAAAGGCGAATACGGGGGCTTTTTTCAGCTTCGCAATCCACGCTTCAAGCGTTTCTTCGTCCAGAATCGTCACATAATTATCGTACGAGAGAACCGTGGCAGGTTCCTCAGGCGTTTCATCGACGACGATTGTTTCCTGCGGTTTAGCTGCCGGTTTCATCCCTTTCGCTTGTAGCCATTTACCGGCTTCAACGTCAGTAACCCAACGCTTGAATTCATACTGTTTAAACAGGCCAAGCAGTTCTTCTGCTGCTGGTTGGCGCACTTCCAGCTGCTCGCAGGTTAATTCCAGCTCAACATCCGTTTTGATGGTAGCCAGCTTATACGAGAGATACGCCACTTCTTTATTCTGCTCGAGTTTGCCTGCCATGGTTTTGGCACCACGGAAGGTCAGCCCTGCTATTTTATCTGATTCCGCATAGAGGGTATCCAGCCCACCCAAGCCCTGAAGCAGCGCCTGAGCCGTTTTTTCACCCACGCCAGGTACGCCAGGAATGTTATCGGAGGAGTCACCCATCAGCGCCAGGAAATCAATGATCAGTTCAGGCGGGACACCGTACTTATTCACAACTTCATCCGGACCAAGGATCGTATTAGTCATGGTGTTGATGAGGGTGATGTTCGGCGTCACCAACTGAGCCATATCTTTATCGCCGGTGCTAATCAGCACCGGACGCCCCACCTTCTCAGCCTCACGAGCCAGCGTACCGATGACATCATCCGCCTCCACGCCTGAAACAGCCAACAATGGCAGCCCCATCGCTTTTACCATCGCATGTAGAGGCTCAATCTGCGCGCGTAAATCGTCCGGCATTGGCGGGCGATGCGACTTGTAGTGTTCGAATAATTCATCACGGAAGGTTTTACCCTTAGCGTCGAATACCACCGCAGCATGTGTAGGCTGATATTGCAGAATCAGGCTACGCAACATGTTGAGGACACCGTACATCGCACCGGTAGGCTCTCCTGCGCTGTTAGTTAGCGGCGGAAACGCGTGGTATGCGCGATACAGGTAAGATGAACCGTCTACAAGGATAAGTGGGTTTTCTGGGATCTGAACCATAATGTCCGTGCCTGTTTATCAGATTATGGGTAAAGGATGCCACAGACGGGATGAAAACATGAGTTTTTCGCCGCATTTGTCGAAAAACTTTTGCAGATCTTCTGCGTTGCTCGCAAAGCGCGCTGTGGATAACTTTGTGAATAAATAATTTTCAGCCCTTTAACTCCTGCAATACAATTTATGCATCATAATAATTTATTATATTTTTCATTATGTTATGCTGATAAGTGGAATTTTATATCATTTTTTCAGCTTATATCTGGATGTGGATAGATATTACCTTTTTTTCTATTCAGCGAAGATCCATCATTTGGTTCGTTTTCTGATAAAATCAGCCCCTTGCGCCCCATTTAGCGCACTATCTATGGCTAACCTTTTGAATAATTTAATTATGACGAGAATACTCGCTGCGATAACGCTGTTGCTGAGTATCGTATTGACCATATTGGTCACGATTTTTTGTTCTGTGCCGATCATCCTTGCCGGGGTTGTAAAACTCCTTTTGCCTATTCCTGTCGTCTGGCGCAAGGTTTCTGTCTTCTGTAATTTCATGATGTATTGCTGGTGTGAAGGTCTGGCTCTACTGCTGCACCTTAATCCACGATTAAAGTGGGATATCGAAGGGCTGGAAGGTCTTAGCAAGAAAAACTGGTACCTGCTCATTTGTAATCATTACAGCTGGGCCGACATCGTTGTGCTTTGCGTTCTGTTCCGTAAACACATTCCGATGAATAAATATTTCCTCAAGCAGCAGTTGGCCTGGGTCCCTTTTATTGGTCTGGCATGTTGGGCTTTGGATATGCCGTTTATGAAACGCTATTCGCGTGGCTATCTGCTTCGTCATCCGGAACGACGCGGTAAAGATGTGGAAACAACGCGCCGTTCCTGCGAGAAATTTCGCGTACATCCGACAACCATTGTGAATTTTGTCGAAGGCTCACGTTTTACGGACGAGAAGCGTCAGCAAACCCGCTCCCCTTACAGCAATCTGCTCCCGCCCAAGGCGGCAGGCATTGCAATGGCGCTAAACGTTCTGGGGTCACAGTTCGATAAATTGCTGAACGTTACGCTGTGTTATCCAGAAAATAGCCGTCATCCTTTCTACGATATGCTCAGCGGCAAGCTGACACGAATTGTCGTGCGAGTGAATCTCGAGCCGATTAGCGAAGAATTGCATGGTGATTACGTTAACGATAAGGCCTTTAAACGTCGGTTCCAGCAGTGGCTGAACATGCTCTGGAGCGAAAAAGATACACAATTAAATGCGATTAAAGCCTCAAATAAAAAAGCCGGTCTGTGACCGGCTTTTTCTTTTACTTTTGACCAACCAGGAATTTCACGGTGTCAGCATACTGCTGTACAAAGATATCCATGCTGCTGGTATCCATACCCTGCGGGTTCACCTGATATTTGCCATTAACAAACATCGCCGGCACGCCCTGCAGCTGCAAGTCAGCTGCCGCTTTTTCCTGCTGGGCAACAAGTGATTTCACCACGAAGCTATTCCATGCCGCATCATAGTCTTCACCTTTAATACCTGCGTCGACGAAGACCTTACGGATATCAGCGACAGACTGAACAGTCTGCGTTTTCTGTACCCCTTCAAATAACGGCACAATAACCTGATCTTCAACGCCCAGTGCCATAGCAACAGCCCATGCCTGCGTCAGATCTTTACCTAAAGGCCCCAAAAACTCGACGTGATACTTAGTCATTTTGGTGCCTTCCGGCAGCTTTTTCTTCACGTTATCAGATACGTGAAGGACTTCTTCAAACTGGTAGCAATGTGGGCAGTAGAAGGAGAAAAACTCCAACACCTGCGGTTCGCCCGCAACAGGCTTTTCCAGTGTGATGTACTGCTTACCATCCTGGAACTGCGCTGCCGATGCGCTAAAAGCTAAAACCATACCAGCCAGCGCCAGCCATATTTTTTTCATGTTCAAGTTTCTCCGGTTAATACATTGGCGTTAATTGTAAGGGGGGCTCTTGCAGAATTTTTGCCTGCTCAATAAAAGTCGCGGTCTGACGCTGCCAGTAATCTTCCCCGGTTAACCATGGAAAATTTTTGGGGAAAGCGGGATCAGCCCAACGCCGAATCAGCCAGGCAAGATAATAAACTAAACGCATAGCGCGTAAAGGTTCTATCAGTCCGATTTCAGCGGTGTCAAATTCACTAAACTCTTCATAAGCTTCAATAATAGTTTCAAGCTGCATACGTTGCTCTGCTTTATCACCATTAAGAAGCATCCATAAATCCTGTATTGCAGGACCATTACGGGCATCATCCAAATCGACGAACATCGGGCCATCACGCCACAAAATATTACCTGCATGGCAATCACCGTGCAGGCGTAGCGACGCAAAACGCGTATGCCAGCGTTCGGTGACCACGGTAATCAGTGCGTCCGTTGCCTTCAGGAAGGCCGTCTTTTGTCCTGACGGAATGAGCGGTGCATGCTCAAAAAGCTTACGTGGCTCAGTCAGGTACTCTTCAAGACCTATAGTGGGGCGAAAGGTAAACGGTTGTTTGCACCCGGTCTGGTGAAGACGGCCCAGGTAGCGACCCACGGCCTCCATCTGATCGATGTTATCGGCTTCGAACTGACGGCCACCTACGCTTTGGAAGATCGCATAGTGAAAACCCTGATGACTCAACAGCGTTTGACCATTCAGAACCAGAGGTGCAGCGACCGGGACGTCATCACTCACCAGTTCCAGAGCAAATTGATGCTCTTCCTGAATCTGATCGACAGACCAACGCTCAGGGCGATAGAACTTCACGACAAAACGTCGGCGATCTTCATCCTGGAATTGATAAACACGGTTCTCATAGCTGTTTAGCGGGGTAAGACCAGAATCCACGCGGATGCCCTGTTCAAACAAGGCATCCATGATGGTATCCGGGTGTAGCGTCTGGAAAGTAAAAGCGTTGTCGTTCATCCCATCATCCAGAAATTACTACGAATGATTCAGGATATCATTTCACAGCGCTTTCGGTGGAGGCGCTTACAAGGTTTTACTCTTTAATTACGCCACGTGCGCGTAGAAGTGCAGTTTTAAAATCTTCTTCATAATCTTTTTGAATGCCAGGGATCACGGCGTCTTTCGCTGAGTCACGCATTTTCAGGTGATAGATCAGAATGTCATCAGTTAAATCCGCCAGTTCTCCGTCAAAACCTGACTCTTGCGCCAGTTTCTGTAAAAATTGCATCAGGTTAAGATCGGGTTCTTTCTGCCAGGCCGGCTGGAGGAGTTCAATAACTTCATTCAGACGTTTACATTTCATGGTTGTGCTCCTTACGCTCAATATAGATACGTTAGCAGGGTCAATCCCACATTAAAAGAGGCGATATCAGTGATTCTGGATAGTGCAATAACAGGGGTTGTCCTGGCCGGCGGTAAAGCCAGACGAATGGGTGGAGCAGATAAAGGCTTGCTTGAACTGGATGGGAAACCCCTTTGGCGATATGTGGCCGACACCCTCGCTTTGCAGGTCGAGACTGTTGTGGTTAACGCTAATCGCCACCAGGATATTTATCAGCAAAGCGGCCTGAAAGTCATCCCCGATGCCCTGGCTGATTATCCTGGCCCATTGGCCGGTATGCTGTCGGTTTTTCTACAGGCAGAAGGGAACTGGTTTCTGTTTTGCCCTTGTGATATGCCCTATATCCCCCACGATCTGGTCGCTCGTTTAACAGAACAACGCAAATCAGCCCCCGTTGTCTGGGTGCATGATGGTGAAAGAGATCACCCGACAATTGCACTGATGAACAGATCAATGCAGCCCCTGCTACAGGATTACCTGCAGTCTGGAGAACGACGCGTGATGGTCTTTATGCGCCAGGCAGGGGGACATTCCGTTGACTTTAGCGATCATAAAGATGCATTCGTGAATGTGAATACACCCGAAGAACTCGCCAGATGGCAGGATAAATCATGATCCCATTACTCGCCATTGCGGCCTGGAGCGGCACGGGGAAAACCACGCTGCTCAAAAAACTTATCCCGGAACTGTGCGCCAGAGGCATTCGTCCCGGATTGATTAAGCATACACACCACGATATGGATGTCGATAAACCTGGCAAGGATAGCTATGAGCTACGTAAAGCCGGAGCAGCACAAACGCTGGTTGCCAGCCAACAGCGTTGGGCGTTAATGGTTGAAACACCTGAAGAGCCCGAACTGGACCTGGCATATCTGGTTAGCCGGATGGATGCTTCAACATTAGATATGGTGCTTGTTGAAGGCTTTAAGCATGAACCTGTCGCGAAGATCCTGCTTTTTCGTGAAGGTTGCGGACATCGTGCAGAAGAGTTGGTTATAGACGAACATGTTGTCGCAGTTGCCAGTGATGTCCCGCTTACTATAGATGTCCCATTGTTAGATATCAATGACATACAGAAAATTGCAAATTTTGTAACGCAATGGGTAGGACGATAATCGTAGACCGGATAAGACGTTTACACCGCCACCCAGCTATAAATTCTCCAAAAAATACAGACGCAAAAAAGCCCATCCGTCAGGATGGGCTTCTTCACTTGTTTGATGCCTGGCAGTTCCCTACTCTCGCATGGGGAGACCCCACACT
>NZ_JBKGLW010000013.1:0-143629 GCF_046555775.1 Citrobacter sp. U14242 | reverse complement strand
CCCCATGCCGAACTCAGAAGTGAAACGCCGTAGCGCCGATGGTAGTGTGGGGTCTCCCCATGCGAGAGTAGGGAACTGCCAGGCATCAAATAAAACAAAAGGCTCAGTCGAAAGACCGGGCCTTTTGTTTTATCTGTGGTCTGTCGGTGAACGCTCTCCGGAGTAGGACAAATCCGCCGGGAGCGGATTTGAACGTTGCGAAGCAACGGCCCGAAGGGTGGCGGGCAGGACGCCCGCCATAAACTGCCAGGCATCAAACAAGTGAAGAAGCCCATCCTGACGGATGGGCTTTTTTGCGTGTGCGCTGGACTGAACGTATTTTGCAGGCCTGGGCACATTGCCGGATGCGGCGTGCTGCCTTATCCGGCCAGTAAAAGCTTGTCCTGCTACCCGCGCACGAGGTTGAGTAACGGGTACGGTTGTCCGAGATCGTCCACTTCTGAACGTCCCGTCACGTTAAAGCCCATCTTCTTATAAAACCCCACCGCTTGATCATTTTGTTCGTTAACGTCAGTCGTCAGTGTCGATGCTAACGATAAAGCATGTTCAATCAGCAGCTTACCGACACCGCTACCGCGCATATCCGGATCAACAAACAGAGCATCTATATGCTGTTCGGTCAGCAGCATAAATGCGACTGGCTCATCCTTTTCAGTTACCGCAACCCAGAGCGGAGCTTCTGGCAAAAACGAACGTACCAGCTCTTCCAGCTCAGTTCGGTAATCAGGTGAGAGAAAATGGTGCGTGGCATCGACTGAACGACACCAGATGGAAACTAACTTCTCACCTTCATCCCGGCGTGAACGACGAATGGTCAGAGCCATAGCATTCTCCTTTTATATTTACTGCACTATTCTACAGCAAGGAACCGTGAAACTTTCTCAACTTGAACATGCAAGCTCGACATTCACATGATTCCTGGGTATCTTCAGCTATCTGGATGTCTAAACGTTTAAACGTATGTAGTGAGGTTATCAGGTTATGCCAATTCGCGTGCAGGACGAGCTACCCGCCGTCAGTTTCTTACGTGAGGAAAACGTCTTTGTCATGACGACATCCCGCGCTTCCGGCCAGGAAATTCGTCCACTGAAGGTACTTATCCTCAACCTGATGCCAAAGAAGATTGAAACGGAAAACCAGTTCCTGCGTTTACTGTCGAACTCCCCCCTGCAGGTGGATGTTCAGCTGTTACGCATTGATGCCCGCGAGTCACGCAACACGCCAACGGAACATCTGAATAACTTCTACTGTAATTTCGAGGATATCAGCGATCAGAACTTTGACGGATTGATCGTGACCGGTGCGCCACTGGGCCTGGTTGAGTTTAACGATGTGGCATACTGGCCGCAGATTAAACAGGTGCTTGAATGGGCCAAAGATCACGTCACATCGACGCTATTTGTCTGTTGGGCGGTACAAGCCGCACTGAATATTCTTTATGGCATTCCAAAGCAAACCCGCACAGACAAACTCTCTGGCGTTTATGAGCACCATATTCTGCATCCTCATGCGTTGTTGACGCGTGGTTTTGATGATGCCTTTCTGGCTCCGCACTCTCGCTATGCCGATTTCCCTGCTGCACTTATCAGGGACTACACCGATCTTGAGATCTTTGCGGAAACAGAGGAAGGGGATGCCTACCTGTTTGCCAGCAAAGATAAGCGTATTGCATTCGTGACGGGCCATCCGGAATATGATGCCCACACATTGGGGAGTGAGTATTTTCGTGATGTAGAGGCGGGTTTAACACCGGAAGTACCGTATAACTACTTCCCAAAAAATGATCCGCAAAACAAACCGCGAGCGACCTGGCGTAGCCATGGCAATTTGCTGTTTACCAACTGGCTCAACTATTACGTCTACCAGATCACGCCATATGATCTGCGTCACATGAATCCAACGCTGGATTAATCTTCTGCGGTAAACGATCCTTAAGCGTTTCAGCATGTTGAATCAGGCACCTTCGGGTGCCTTTTTTATTTCCGAAATGCACTTCACGGTGTAATTAATTTTTATTTTTATTGTTATCAATAAGTTAACATATAATTAAATTAAAAATGGAAATTGTTTTTGATTTTGAAATTTAAATGGGTAGTCTTAGTTGTGCTGAACGAAAACCGCACAACGATCCTTCGTTCGCATTGGGGATGTGTTTGGATCAATGACGAGGAACTATGCAATGAATCAACAGGCAACAACAACCGATGAACTGGTCTTTACCAGGCCGTATGGCGAGCAGGAACAGCAGATTCTGACTGCAGAAGCGGTGGAATTCCTGACCGAGCTGGTGACCCGATTTACGCCAAAACGCAATAAACTTCTCGCCGCACGAATTCAGCAGCAGCAGGATATTGATGACGGTAAGTTGCCTGATTTTATTTCGGAAACAGCTTCCATTCGTGAAGGTAACTGGAAAATTCGCGGTATTCCTGATGATTTACTGGATCGCCGTGTAGAGATCACCGGGCCTGTTGAGCGCAAGATGGTGATCAACGCGCTGAACGCCAACGTTAAAGTCTTTATGGCTGACTTTGAGGATTCACTGGCTCCCGAGTGGAGCAAAGTGATCGACGGACAAATCAACCTGCGCGATGCGGTAAATGGCACCATCAGCTACACCAACGAAGCTGGCAAGATTTATCAACTGAAGCCCGATCCAGCGTTATTGGTTTGTCGTGTACGCGGCCTGCATCTGCCAGAAAAACACGTCACCTGGCGTGGAGAAGCGATCCCTGGCAGCTTGTTCGACTTTGCCCTCTATTTCTTCCACAACTACAAAGCGTTGCTGGCAAAAGGTAGTGGTCCCTATTTCTATCTGCCAAAAACACAGGCCTGGCAAGAAGCGGCCTGGTGGAGCGAAGTATTCAGTTATGCAGAAGACCGCTGTAACCTGCCGCGCGGTACCATTAAAGCCACGCTGCTGATTGAAACGCTGCCGGCCGTCTTCCAGATGGACGAAATCCTGCATGCCCTGCGTGACCATATTGTGGGACTCAACTGCGGTCGCTGGGATTACATTTTTAGCTATATCAAAACCCTGAAAAATCACCCAGACCGTGTTTTGCCTGACCGTCAGGTGGTGACGATGGATAAGCCTTTCCTCAGCGCCTATTCACGTCTGCTGATTAAAACCTGCCATAAACGCGGCGCCTTTGCGATGGGCGGAATGGCCGCGTTTATTCCCAGCAAAGACGCCGAGCGTAACAACCAGGTTCTGGCCAAAGTAAAAGCCGATAAATCGCTGGAGGCCAATAACGGTCATGACGGGACCTGGGTTGCACACCCTGGGCTGGCTGATACCGCGATGGCGATTTTCGATGAGGTACTGGGCGATCACAAAAACCAGCTGTTCGTGACCCGCAATGAAGATGCCCCGATTACCGCAGAACAGCTGTTGGCACCGTGTGAGGGGGAACGCACCGAAGAAGGCATGCGCGCCAATATCCGCGTTGCCGTGCAGTACATCGAAGCGTGGATCTCAGGCAACGGCTGCGTACCGATTTATGGCCTGATGGAAGATGCAGCAACGGCTGAAATTTCACGTACTTCCATCTGGCAGTGGATCCACCACCAGAAAACGCTCAGCAACGGCAAGCCGGTCACCAAACCGCTGTTCCGCCAAATGCTGGCCGAAGAAATGCTGGTGATTCAGGACGAACTGGGCGAGCACCGCTACAGCAGCGGGCGTTTTGATGATGCCGCGCGCCTGATGGAGCAAATCACTACATCCGACGAGTTAATTGATTTCCTTACGTTACCGGGCTATCGCCTGTTGGCCTAACTCACCACATAACAATATGGAGCATCTGCACATGAAAACCCGTACTCAACAAATCGAAGAATTACAGAAAGAATGGACACAACCGCGCTGGGAGGGCATCACTCGCCCCTATAGCGCGGAGGAAGTGGTGAAATTACGTGGCTCGGTTAACCCGGAATGCACGCTGGCGCAACTGGGTGCCGCGAAAATGTGGCGTTTACTGCACGGTGAGTCGAAGAAAGGGTATATCAACAGCCTCGGCGCGCTGACCGGTGGTCAGGCGCTGCAGCAGGCGAAAGCGGGCATTGAGGCGGTCTATCTTTCTGGCTGGCAGGTCGCGGCGGATGCCAACCTGGCGTCCAGCATGTACCCGGACCAGTCACTGTATCCGGCGAACTCTGTCCCGGCGGTGGTGGATCGGATCAACAACACTTTCCGTCGTGCGGATCAGATCCAGTGGTCAACCGGCATTGAGCCGAACGATCCGCGCTACGTGGATTACTTCCTGCCGATCGTGGCCGATGCTGAAGCGGGTTTTGGTGGCGTACTGAACGCGTTCGAACTGATGAAGTCGATGATTGAGGCCGGTGCAGCGGCCGTTCACTTCGAAGATCAGCTCGCATCAGTGAAAAAATGCGGCCATATGGGCGGCAAAGTGCTGGTGCCGACCCAGGAAGCTATCCAGAAACTGGTAGCCGCTCGCCTGGCGGCTGACGTGATGGGCGTACCGACACTGGTGATTGCCCGTACCGATGCCGATGCGGCAGATTTGATCACCTCCGACTGCGATCCGTATGACAGTGAATTCATCACTGGTGAACGCACCAGTGAAGGCTTCTACCGTACGCATGCGGGTATTGAGCAGGCGATCAGCCGTGGTCTGGCGTATGCGCCGTATGCGGACCTGGTATGGTGTGAAACTTCCACGCCGGATCTCGAACTGGCTAAGCGTTTTGCCGATGCGATCCACGCTAAGTACCCTGGTAAACTGCTGGCCTATAACTGCTCGCCGTCATTTAACTGGCAGAAAAATCTGGACGATAAAACCATCGCCAGCTTCCAGCAGCAGCTGTCTGACATGGGCTATAAATACCAGTTTATTACCCTGGCGGGCATCCACAGCATGTGGTTCAACATGTTCGACCTCGCACATTCCTATGCGCAGGGTGAAGGCATGCGTCACTACGTTGAGAAAGTTCAGCAACCAGAATTTGCGGCGGCCAAAGACGGGTATACCTTCGTTTCCCACCAGCAGGAAGTGGGGACGGGCTACTTCGATAAAGTGACGACCATCATTCAGGGGGGCGCCTCTTCAGTGACCGCATTAACGGGCTCTACCGAAGAATCGCAGTTCTGATCAATGCCCGGTGGCGCTGTGCTTACCGGGCCTACAAAAGAATGTAGGCCGGATAAGCGAACGCGCCATCCGGCATGACGTTGTGCCGGATGGGAGAAATCGATGTCGCGTGGCCTGGAATTACTGATTGCTCAAACCATCCTGCAAGGCTTTGACGCGCAGTATGGTCGATTTCTGGAAGTGACCTCTGGCGCGCAACAGCGTTTTGAACATGCCGACTGGCATGCTGTTCAACAGGCGATGAAAAGTCGTATCCACCTTTACGATCATCATGTGGGTCTGGTGGTGGAACAACTGCGCTGTATTACTAACGGTAAAAGTCCCGACGCGGGTTTTTTACTTCGCGTGAAAGAGCACTATACCCGGCTATTGCCGGACTACCCTCGCTTCGAGATTGCGGAGAGTTTTTTTAACTCCGTATATTGTCGGTTATTTGACCACCGCTCGCTGACTCCTGAGCGGTTGTTTATTTTCAGCTCTCAGCCGGAACGTCGATTTCGCACTATCCCACGCCCGTTGGCGAAAGATTTTTTCCCCGATTCTGGTTGGGAATGGCTGCTCACGCGTGTCCTCAGCGATCTCCCTTTGCGTTTGCCGTGGCAGAACAAACAGCGAGATATCCACTACATCATCAGGCACCTGACAGAAACCTTTGGCGGGGAGGTGTTGTTGCGCTGCCATTTGCAGGTGGCGAACGAGTTGTTTTATCGCAACAAAGCCGCCTGGCTGGTAGGGAAGCTCATTACACCTTCGGGGACGTTGCCCTTTCTATTACCGATACACCGTACTGATGAAGGCGAGTTGTTTATCGATACCTGCCTGACCACGACGGCAGAAGCCAGTATCGTGTTTGGTTTCGCCCGCTCCTATTTTATGGTTTATGCGCCACTGCCCGCAGCAACGGTGGAGTGGCTACGTGAGATCCTGCCCGGCAAAACCACCGCTGAACTGTACATGGCGATTGGCTGCCAGAAGCACGCGAAAACGGAAAGCTATCGTGAATATCTGCTCTATCTTGCCGGGAGCGATGAACAGTTTATTGAAGCGCCGGGCATTCGCGGCATGGTGATGCTGGTGTTTACACTGCCGGGGTTTGACCGGGTCTTTAAAGTCATTAAAGACAAATTTGCACCGCAGAAAGAGATGTCAGCTGCCCATGTTCGGGCCTGCTATCAACTGGTAAAGGAGCACGATCGCGTCGGTCGGATGGCGGATACCCAGGAATTCGAGAACTTTGTGCTGGATAAACGGCAAATCGACCCGGCGTTGATGGCGCTGTTGTTACAGGAAGCACCGGAAAAAATTACCGACCTCGGCGATCAGATTGCGATTCGCCACCTGTATATCGAACGGCGGATGGTGCCGCTGAATATCTGGCTGGAGCAGGTCGAAGGCCAGCAACTGCGTGATGCCATTGAAGAGTATGGCAACGCGATTCGCCAACTGGCGGCGGCCAATATTTTCCCCGGCGATATGTTGTTTAAGAACTTTGGCGTTACCCGTCACGGGCGGGTGGTGTTCTACGATTACGATGAAATCTGCTACATGACGGAAGTGAATTTCCGCCACATCCCACCACCGCGTTACCCGGAGGATGAGATGAGCGCAGAGCCGTGGTACAGCGTGTCGCCGGGTGATGTCTTCCCGGAAGAGTTTCGCCACTGGCTATGTGCCGATCCGCGTATCGGACCATTATTTGAAGAAATGCACGCCGAGTTATTTAGCGCCGACTATTGGCGGGGTCTGCAAACGCGGATCCGTGAAGGACATGTGGAGGATGTTTACGCTTATCGGCGAAAGCAACGGTTTAGCGTAAGGTTTGCATGATTCTCCGTAGGCCGGGTAAGGCGTAGCCGCCACCCGGCAACCCCATCTTAACGAAACCCGCCGTACGCCAGTGTCACCTCTTTTGCTGCTTTGATAGCCAGTGCGCCAAACTCGGTAACGCGGTCGTCGGTAATACGTGAGATTGGCCCTGAGATAGAGATGGCGGCGAACGGCTCGCGGTGCTCGTCATAGATGCACGATGCCACGCAGCGCAAACCCAGCGCATGTTCTTCATCATCAAACGAATAGCCACGTTTACGTGTTTGCGCGAGATCTTCTTTCAGATGGACGGGAGAAACCAGCGTGGCGTGAGTGTAGGCGTGTAATCCTTTTCGGTGCAGCAGGCCGGTAACCTGTTCTTCGCTCAGTTGGGATAAAAACGCCTTACCCGCGCCAGAGGCGTGCATCGGCAGTTTGCCACCGATGGGCGCGGACATACGCATCAGCTGGGTACACTGAACCTGATCAATAATAATGGCCTGATGGTCGCTCTGATCCAGCACGGCCAGATTTACCGTCTCACCAGAGTCTTCCATCAGCTTGCGCAGAATCGGGTGGACAATCGCCAGCAGGTTGCGGCTTTGCAAAAAGCTGCTGCCAACAATAAACGCGTGTGCGCCGACGGCCCAGTGTCCTAATTCACCCACCTGGCGGACAAAACCCTGCTGCTGCATGGTGGTCAATAAACGGTGCGTGGTGGAATTGGGCAAACCGGCCTGTTGCGCCAGCTCGGTCAGCGCCACGCTGCCGTTGGATTCCGCGATCCATTCCAGTAGTTTCAGACCTCGGGTCAAAGACTGAACCTGCCCGGTTGCAGGCGTAGTAGTGGCAGCGGGTTTTCTACCGCGTTTCGCGGGGACAGTGGCAACCATGGCAGACTCCTTTTCTGTATCGTGGAAATCATTTTCGTTTTATTCGATTATAATGCAAGAATTCCTGCACTGATCGGATGAGTGAAGCTGAACATGTCTCATGTTGCCCGTTGTTTGCTTTTCCGTCTCTCAGGTTTGTGCCAGTATGACCTGTTGAGTTTTTTTCGGTCTGGTTGAGCGTTGTCGGGAGCGAGTGTGAGCAGCAAAGTTGAACAATTACGTCAGCAGTTAAAAGAACGTATTCTGGTATTGGACGGCGGTATGGGCACCATGATCCAGGGTTACCGTCTGAGTGAAGAAGATTTCCGCGGCGAACGCTTTGCCGACTGGCCATGCGATCTAAAAGGCAACAACGACCTGTTGGTGCTGAGCAAGCCGGAGGTGATCACCGCGATTCATAACGCCTACTTTGAAGCTGGCGCGGATATCATCGAAACCAATACCTTCAACTCGACGACCATCGCTATGGCGGATTACCAGATGGAATCCCTGTCGGCGGAAATCAACTTTGCCGCTGCGAAACTGGCGCGCGCCTGCGCGGATGAGTGGACGGCCCGTACACCGGAAAAACCGCGCTACGTCGCTGGCGTGCTTGGCCCAACCAACCGCACGGCATCTATCTCGCCAGACGTAAATGACCCGGCTTACCGCAATATTACCTTTGATCAGCTGGTGGCCGCCTACCGCGAATCCACCAAAGCGCTGGTGGAAGGCGGCAGTGACCTGATCCTGATTGAAACTGTTTTCGATACCCTCAACGCCAAGGCGGCGATTTTTGCGGTGAAAACAGAATTTGAAGCACTGGGTGTTGAGCTGCCGATTATGATCTCCGGCACCATCACCGATGCCTCCGGACGTACGCTCTCCGGCCAGACTACCGAAGCGTTTTATAACTCGCTGCGCCACGCCGATGCGCTGACCTTTGGTCTCAACTGTGCGTTAGGCCCGGACGAGTTGCGCCAGTACGTACAAGAGCTTTCACGCATTGCCGACTGCTATGTCACCGCGCACCCGAACGCCGGTTTGCCAAACGCCTTCGGTGAATACGATCTCGACGCGGACACCATGGCGAAGCAAATCCGTGAATGGGCCGAAGCGGGCTTCCTTAACGTGGTGGGGGGGTGCTGCGGTACCACACCAGAACATATTGCCGCGATGAGTCGCGCGGTTGATGGCTTACCACCGCGCCAGCTGCCGGAAATCCCGGTGGCCTGCCGTCTTTCTGGTTTGGAACCGTTGAATATCGGTGACGATAGCTTGTTCGTTAACGTTGGTGAACGTACCAACGTCACCGGTTCTGCCAAATTTAAGCGACTGATTAAAGAAGAAAAATACAGTGAAGCACTGGATGTTGCCCGTCAGCAGGTGGAAAGCGGCGCGCAGATTATCGATATCAACATGGATGAGGGGATGCTTGACGCCGAAGCGGCGATGGTGCGTTTTCTCAACCTGATCGCCGGGGAACCGGATATCGCCCGTGTACCGATTATGATCGACTCCTCGAAGTGGGAAGTCATCGAAAAAGGGCTGAAGTGCATTCAGGGTAAAGGCATCGTTAACTCCATCTCGATGAAAGAGGGGGTTGAAACCTTTATCCATCATGCGAAGCTGCTGCGTCGCTACGGCGCCGCGGTGGTGGTGATGGCTTTTGATGAGCAGGGGCAGGCCGACACCCGCGCGCGTAAAATCGAGATCTGCCGTCGGGCATACAAAATTCTTACCGAAGAGGTGGGTTTCCCGCCGGAAGACATCATCTTCGACCCGAACATCTTTGCCGTCGCGACCGGTATTGATGAGCACAACAACTATGCTCAGGACTTTATCGGTGCGTGCGAAGACATCAAACGCGAGCTGCCGCATGCGCTGATCTCAGGTGGCGTCTCCAACGTCTCATTCTCGTTCCGCGGCAATGACCCGGTGCGTGAAGCTATCCACGCCGTGTTCCTCTATTACGCCATCCGTAACGGCATGGACATGGGGATTGTGAACGCCGGGCAACTGGCGATTTACGACGACCTGCCTGCCGAACTGCGTGATGCGGTTGAAGATGTGATCCTCAACCGTCGTGACGATGGCACCGAGCGTTTACTGGATCTGGCTGAGAAGTATCGCGGCAGCAAAACCGACGACACCGCCAATGCCCAGATGGCGGAATGGCGCAGCTGGGAAGTGAAAAAACGCCTCGAATACTCGCTGGTAAAAGGCATTACTGAATTTATTGAGCTGGATACCGAAGAAGCTCGCCAGCAGGCCGCGCGCCCGATCGAAGTTATCGAAGGGCCGCTGATGGACGGCATGAACGTGGTCGGCGATCTGTTCGGTGAAGGCAAAATGTTCCTGCCGCAGGTGGTGAAATCCGCCCGCGTGATGAAGCAGGCGGTGGCCTACCTCGAACCGTATATTGAAGCCAGCAAAGAGAAAGGCTCCAGCAACGGCAAGATGGTCATTGCCACCGTGAAAGGCGATGTACACGACATTGGCAAAAATATCGTTGGCGTGGTGCTGCAGTGTAACAACTACGAAATCGTCGATCTTGGCGTGATGGTTCCCGCGGAGAAAATCCTCCGAACCGCGCGCGAAGTGAATGCCGATTTGATTGGTCTTTCCGGACTGATTACTCCGTCACTGGACGAAATGGTCAACGTGGCGAAAGAGATGGAACGTCAGGGCTTCACCATTCCGCTGCTGATCGGCGGCGCGACGACCTCGAAAGCGCACACGGCGGTGAAAATCGAGCAAAATTACAGTGGTCCGACGGTCTACGTGCAGAATGCCTCGCGCACCGTGGGAGTTGTCGCCGCGCTACTGTCTGATACCCAGCGTGACGACTTCGTTGCCCGTACACGTAAAGAGTACGAAACCGTGCGTATCCAGCATGCGCGTAAAAAACCGCGCACCCCACCGGTAACGCTGGAAGCGGCGCGTGAAAACGATCTGGCCTTTGACTGGGAAAACTATACCCCGCCGGTGGCGCACCGTCTGGGCGTGCAGGACGTGGAAGCCAGTATCGAAACGCTGCGTAATTACATCGACTGGACACCGTTCTTTATGACCTGGTCGCTGGCTGGAAAATATCCACGTATCCTGGAAGATGAAGTGGTGGGCGAAGAGGCCAAACGGCTGTTCAAAGATGCCAATGACATGCTGGATAAATTGAGTGCTGAGAAGACGCTGAACCCGCGTGGCGTTGTGGGTCTGTTCCCGGCCAACCGTGTCGGCGATGACATCGAGATCTACCGTGATGAAACACGTACGCACGTGCTTAACGTGAGTCATCATCTGCGTCAGCAGACGGAGAAGGTCGGTTTTGCTAACTACTGCCTGTCCGATTTTGTGGCACCGAAAACTTCCGGCAAAGCGGATTACATTGGTGCCTTCGCCGTCACTGGTGGTCTGGAAGAAGACGCGCTGGCGGATGCTTTCGAAGCGCAGCATGACGACTACAACAAGATCATGGTGAAAGCGATAGCCGACCGTCTGGCTGAAGCGTTCGCGGAATATCTGCATGAGCGGGTGCGTAAAGTCTACTGGGGCTATGCGGCGAATGAAAACCTCAGCAACGAGGAGCTGATCCGCGAAAATTACCAGGGGATTCGCCCGGCACCGGGCTACCCGGCGTGCCCTGAGCACACCGAGAAGGCGACTATCTGGGAACTGCTGGATGTGGAAACGCACACCGGGATGAAGCTGACCGAGTCCTACGCCATGTGGCCAGGTGCATCGGTCTCTGGCTGGTATTTCAGTCATCCGGACAGCAAGTACTACGCCGTGGCGCAAATCCAGCGCGATCAGGTTGAAGACTATGCGTTCCGTAAAGGGATGAGCGTGGCGGAAGTTGAACGCTGGTTAGCGCCTAATTTGGGGTACGACGCCGACTGATTCACAAAACTGTCATCTTTCTTTACAACAAACAGGGCACTCAATGAGTGCCCTGTCTCTTTATTACGTTTAAACCCGTATACTGAAGGGAAAACGATAATAAGGAGAATCCGTGTTAACGTTGTTACACCTGCTTTCTGCCGTGGCTATGCTGGTTTGGGGTACGCATATTGTGCGTACCGGTGTGATGCGCGTCTTTGGTGCCCGCTTACGTACCGTGCTCAGCCGTAGCGTTGAAAAGAAACCACTCGCCTTCTGTGCCGGTATCGGCGTAACTGCTCTGGTACAAAGCAGCAACGCGACCACCATGCTGGTCACCTCGTTTGTCGCGCAGGATCTGGTAGCACTTACCCCTGCACTGGTGATTGTTCTCGGCGCTGACGTGGGGACCGCGCTGATGGCGCGTATTCTGACCTTCGATCTCTCCTGGCTGTCGCCCTTGCTGATTTTTATCGGCGTCATTTTCTTTCTTGGGCGCAAGCAGTCTCGTGCCGGACAGCTGGGCCGGGTCGGTATTGGGCTGGGGTTGATTTTGCTGGCGCTGGAGCTGATCGTACAGGCGGTAACGCCGATTACCCAGGCTAACGGTGTACAGGTTATTTTCGCCTCGCTTACCGGCGATATCATGCTTGATGCGCTGATTGGCGCAATGTTCGCGATTATCAGCTACTCCAGCCTGGCGGCGGTCTTGCTGACGGCCACCTTGACCGCTGCGGGCATTATCTCGTTCCCGGTGGCGCTGTGTCTGGTGATTGGCGCCAACCTCGGTTCCGGCCTGCTGGCGATGATCAACAACAGCGCCGCTAACGCCGCCGCCCGCCGTGTGGCGCTCGGCAGTCTGCTGTTTAAGCTGGTGGGCAGCCTGATCATTCTGCCGTTCGTGCATCCGCTGGCTAATCTGATGGATGAACTGCCGCTGCCGAAATCTGAGTTGGTTATCTACTTCCACGTGTTCTACAACCTGGTGCGCTGCGTGGCGATGGTGCCGTTCGCCGAGCCAATGGCGCGTTTTTGTAAACGCATCATCCGCGATGAGCCGGAACTGGACGCACATCTGAAGCCCAGGCATCTGGACGTCAGCGCACTCGATACACCAACGCTGGCGCTGGCGAATGCCGCCCGTGAAGCCCTGCGTATTGGCGACGCCATGGAACAGATGATGGAAGGGCTGAAGAAGGTGATGCACGGTGAACCGCGCGAAGAGAAAGAACTGCGCAGGATGGCCGATGACATCAACGTATTGTATACGGCCATCAAGCTCTACCTGGCACGCATGCCAAAAGACGAGCTGGCGGAAGAGGAGTCGCGCCGCTGGGCGGAGATTATCGAGATGTCGCTCAACCTCGAGCAGGCTTCTGATATTGTCGAACGTATGGGTAGCGAGATTGCGGATAAGTCACTGGCTGCGCGTCGGGCATTTTCTGTCGAAGGGTTAAAAGAACTGGATGCGCTCTACGATCTGCTGCTCAGCAATCTGCAGCTGGCGATGTCGGTGTTCTTCTCCGGCGACGTGACCAGCGCCCGTCGTCTGCGTCGTAGCAAGCACCGTTTTCGCATTCTGAACCGTCGTTATTCGCATGCGCACGTTGACCGTCTGCATCAGCAGAACGTGCAGAGCATTGAGACCAGCTCCCTGCACCTCGCGCTACTGGGCGACATGCAGCGTCTGAACTCGCTGTTTTGTTCCGTGGCCTACAGCGTGCTGGAACAACCGGATGAAGACGATGAGCGGGATGATTACTAATTAGATACAGTGCCTGATGGCATAGCTCATCGGGCACTGTACAGAATGCCACTTAGAAGCAGTGACCTGCTTCAACGGCAACCGCCTCTTCACCTGCTTTAAAGATGTATGTGGTGTTCGGGCCACCAAGAACGGCCTGATCGTTGCTTACCTTGATCCAGTTCCCTTCCGGCAGGCCAATCACCGTCAGCTCCGGCGCGACAACCAGTAGCTCGCGAATACGCTGTTCACGTGTTTCGCCTTTGTGGCCTTCCGGCAGCGCGTTGGTGAAGTGCGGGTTAATCTGCAGTGGGAACAGACCCAGGGCATCAAAGCCTTTTGGATCGACAATCGGCATGTCGTTAGTGGTGCGGATAGTCTGGCAGGCGAGGTTGGAACCAGCACTCCAGCCAATGTACAGCGCACCGCGTTTGACGACATCCACGATCGGGGCCAGCAACCCGCGCTCGCGGCTCTCTTTCAGTAACTGGAAGGTGTTCCCCCCACCGACAATCACCAGCTCTGCGTTTTCAATCGCAGCAATCGGATCGGCAACAGTATGAATACCTGTAACGTTGACGCCCATTGGCGCAAAGATGGCAGCCGTTTTCGCCGTGTACTCATCCCAGGTTTGCGTGACGCCTGCAAACGGAATAAACACCGCCGTGCGGCGACCATTCAGTTGCTCAGCAATCAGCGGCAGCGCGTGTTCCATCCAGCCTTTGCCCGGCAGCGTCGAGTTACTCAATAAAAGCAGTTCCATCATTTCTCCAGATAATCAGTAAATTACAAACCACAGTAATGCTACCACTATCAGTCTAACACCTCACTGATATGGCTCACGATGTTGGAAGTGGAGTTCTGGAAAGCGCCTCGCAGTAATGCGTGATTTTTCAGGATGCTGCGATTGATACGAGAAACGGTAACGGTGGAGAGGGGGCAGCTTTGTGCCAAAAACAGACGTTACTAAGATAATTTTTGAATGGATTTTTTATAAAATATGATAGTGCAAGTAGCCAATAAGAAACGCATTAGATACGTTTCTTATTGGTGGTTTTCCGCCTATTAATGATATCATTCTTCTAAGTAACGTTTGAGCCACTTGTCATCTAGCTCTTTAAGTCGGACGGCATCAATACCTCTTGAGAACTTATTAATCCTATACTCAGAATATTGTAAGAAATAAGATAATGATAATGCTCTGATTATGGAGAAATATCCATTCAATCGAATCACTTCATCCTTAAGCCTTTTTTTTCTCTCTTTTCCTGTATGTATTTTAGCATTCGCTGCACTTCTAATATCGTTAGGCGGGAGATCTTCGAGTCTTACTGCCTCAGCCCATAACATATCAATTAATATCAGACATCTTCGTCTAATTCCATCATGGCAAACAAGCCAAGTGCGAATAGAACGTTGCACATCCACATGTTCTTTATCACCCCAATTGCCTTGACGTGATGAATATTCATAATCTAGTAAACTTCTCATAGCAGCACTTTGTCTAAGAAATTCAGTGCCTAGGATCGGATACGTATCACCAATTCGAAGATGCCCTTGCATAATTCGTAAACAAATATCATTTAATTCAGTAAAAACACGTATCGTGGGTTCTAAAGCCCAAATTTCTCGGGTTGTGTTTTTTCTCTCGGTTTTCATCCTATCTATTTCAGAAATGACCTCTGCTGTGGCAATCTGATAATAGTCACCAGAAGAATGGCCGAAATAAATAACTTTACTCCAATCAATTCTTATTTCCCCCCATCGTTTTCTATAAGTTTCTGCCCAATCAAGCCTGAGCTGAGTTCGTTGACTTATTAGGATGAAAATTTGGCATAATCCAATTAGTGCTAATATTCCCGTTGCATATGCTGTAAAGATAACTGACGGGGAGTCACTCATACTCTATCCCTATACTTTCAAGTTGTTTGATAAAATTATTTACATAATTAAGTTATAGTACACCTTGTTAATATATTTTTTCTATAGTTTATTATTTCAAGATCTCCTTTTTTGATGTCCGCTCCTCGCTCTCAGCAGACATTCAGCCAACCGACATTAATTCCCCTAAACTTCAATCCCTTTTTGTTTCAGTTCTTTCCTGATAATGCGCTTAATCCAGGCGGATATTGAAGCATCGCCATCCATTGAAAGTGCTTTCTGAATCCCTGCTTCCAGTTCCGGCTCGACACGTAACGCGATTTGTTTGTTACCTTTCTTTTTGAATTCTGCTATTGACATGTGTCTGACACCTGATTTACATTGATGATCGTAAGACAAGTGTAAGTCAATTGTCTTACAGAAACAACGAAGCCCGGCAGTGCGCGAACACATACCGAGCTTCTAACCACAACATTATACGAAGTAATGCTATGGCTGATGCTAATAGTACCACTAACGCCCGTTCGGCGTCTTTTTCTCTCCTGCCTGAAGCTAATCTGTTCCACTTTCCACTCGCTGAGGCCTTTCGCCATCTCGACTGTAGTCAACTTTCCACTGAGGAAAACCTGGCACTGTCATTTGGCTGCGAAGAGACGCTGGCCGGTCTGTATCACACGCTGAATGTTATGGGTGAAAGCCTGCTGACGATGGCGGGTGAAAACCCGGAACGCATGTCTAATGAGAGTGTATGCCAACTGGGGCATAGCCTGATGAACATCAGCCAATTGATTCCTGCACTGGCTGAGTTAGAAGCGAAAGCGGATCAACAACTGTTCGCTGTACCTTGTTTATAATCTGGAAAACTGCACGAAATGATAAGGAGGCCATGATGAATACGCCAAATTTCCCAAAGCAACTCGGCGGTGATGAAGATCGTTTATCGGGCAATCGCGATTCGACTGCCGAAGGAAGGCGTAACGCAGAACAATGGTTAAGCGACAATCGGGAATCGATTGATGTCCTGAACAAGTGGGTAGAAGAAAACGGGTCTTTCAGTCAGTATCAATGCCCGTTTTCGGCATAAACCTGCAAAATTGTTGAACCCCCTCCTGGCGCGTACCTGGTGGGGATTATTGCAGTTGGCCATAATACCAGCGCTCGCCTGAAAACCATTCATCAGGGTCGTCGCCACCATAGTAATCAAGTGTAATACCTAATTCCTGCACATCCTCGGGAAGAACAAGCCCCCATTCTTGGGCAAGGCTGCGTTCTTTGAGGAGTATAGATGAACCATTTTCGGAACTACCTTCTGAAATGAGCCCTTGAAAGTATTCCTCAGAACGGAACAAACATACCTCGCTTGTAAACATATCAGGGATGCAGATAACAGTAGTAATTCGGGGGCAATAATCCCAATTTGCTGTTGCGAGCATTAAATTAGAACAAGCATTGATCATGGCCTGAGCACAATCTGCCTTCGTTTTTTGGTCACTGTGTTTTCCTTGAACAAGATTAATTTCCACCGGGATCTTGTAATTCCAGTAGTGTTCGTCCTCAGAAAAAATCGCACGAACTGGATTATGGAAGGATTCTGCCCAGCGGTTAAGCGCTTTTATGCGCCGAGGAATGTTTCTTATCCTGGTGCGGTTATCTCTGCATAAACGCCTGCTCATATATTTAAATTCCTTTATTAATATTATTGGCTGACTTTTTGTAATTAAAACAACATATTGCTTTGACAGGCATGATGTTCGTTTCTCGCTCTAAGCAGTCGATATCATGAGAGCTGAATGGGGAGTAAATCAGCCTTCATTTTTTGTCAGCATCCGCTTTTCGGCGGATTTCAATCATCCTGATATACATATCCCGAAGCTCCTTATCCTGCTTGATTACCATTTCCTTAGGTAAGGATGCTCGCTCATTATTCCATTCATTAACGATGCCATCGCACGCTTTATACGCATTGTTAACAATATCTTCGGCAGGAATTGTCGTGTTGATATATGGAATAGTATGCTTGTTCAGGCATACAGCGATGGGTGGACCATAATCGGTATTTTCAGCATGAAGGGGAACAGAAAGAAAAATTGCAAATAGTATTATAAATCTCATTTTTATCCCTCCCTGATATTTCGATGTAACAAGTATGCCCCCGTCTATTGAAATATCGACGTTTCATAAAAGAACTTTAGTGGCTTGAGAACGCTAGCACCCTAAACCTTCATCCCTTTCTGCTTCAGTTCTTTCCTGATCACCCGCTTTATCCATGCCGCCAGTGATTCATCGCCGTCCTGTTTTTGTGCTTCTTCCATTGCTTTTCGCAGTTCAGGATCCAGACGGAATTGAAACGGGGGATTGCCTCTTCTTTCATTCATGTGTGTTGACACCTTAATTATACAGGGGTGGTGTGAGTATGTGTGATGACACATTACTCTCACACATTAAAAATGACAACGCCCCGAAAGTGCGGGAACACAATCAGGGCGTTTAACCACAACATTATACGAGGTAATGCTATGGCTGATGCTAATAGTACCACTAACGCCCGTTCGGCGTCTTTTTCTCTCCTGTCTGAAGCTGATCTGTTCCACTTTCCACTCGCTGAGGCCTTTCGCCATCTCGACGGTAGTCAACTCTCCACTGAAGAAAACCTGGCACTGTCATTTGGCTGCGAAGAGACGCTGGCCGGTCTGTATCACACGCTGAATGTTATGGGTGAAAGCCTGCTGACGATGGCGGGTGAAAACCCGGAACGCATGTCCAATGAGAGCGTATGCCAGTTGGGGCACAGCCTGATGAACATCAGCCAATTGATCCCTGCACTGGCTGAATTGGAAGCGAAAGCGGATCAGCAACTGTTCGCTGCGCCTCGAATCGCGTAGCGGCAAAGACAAATCAGAGCGCCCATCCCCGACGCTCTGTTAATATTCCCTCACCCCGCTCGCGCAAATTCTGCGGCTTCGGCTATCAGCGCGTCATCCGGGCGTACGCCGGTGTACATGGCGAACTGCTCCACGGCCTGTAAGGCAATCACCTCTGCACCGCTGATTGTCTTTTTACCCAACTGCTGCGCCAGCTTAATCACCGGTGTTTCCGGCGGCAGGGCGACCACGTCAAACACCACGCTGGCGGCGGCGACCATCGCTTCGCTGTAGGCCAGTTCGTCGCGCTCTTTACCGCCCGCCATGCCGACGGGCGTCACGTTGACCAGAATATCGCGGGCAATCCCTTTCGGCTGTGGCTGCCACTGATACCCGTACTGTTTTGCCAGCGTCTGGCCGTTCTCGCGGTTACGTGCGGCAATAATCACATCACGAAAACCGGCATCGCGAAACGCGGCGATGACGGCTTTGCCCATTCCACCGCTGCCGCGGATCATGACGCGCGTGCGGTTATCGAGCTGGTGGCTGACAATCAGGCTTTTTACCGCAATGTAGTCGGTGTTAAATCCTGTCAGCATGCCGTTGTCATTGACGATAGTGTTGACGGAATCAATGACGCTTGCGGAGGGATCGATGGCATCCAGAAACGGCATGCAGCTCTCTTTAAACGGCATCGAGACCGCGCAGCCACGGATACCTAATGCCCGTACGCCTTTCACTGCGGCCTCAATATCCTGCGTAGTAAAGGCTTTATAGATAAAATTTAATCCCAATTTTTCATACAGATAGTTGTGAAAGCGCGTGCCAAAGTTACCGGGGCGACCGGCAAGCGACATGCACAATTGGGTGTCGCGGTTAATCATGTTAAATCTCCCCGGCGTGAGACAATACGTACTGCTCGGCTTCCTGTGACCAAATCCCCTGATGACGTTCCAGGATGTCGCGTAAGGCTGGATCGTCAATCTGGGTGAGTGCGGTTAACGGTAATGCTTTGCCGGTGTAGACCAGTTTTTTCCCGCCGCCGATTTTTGGCAGTTCCAGCGTGGTTTCACCTGCTGCATTTAGCCCCAGGATGTGCGTCACCACTTTCGCCGCCTGGACCTTCTTCTCTTCAATCAGTTTTACCGCCGCGCGCATATCGTCGGTATTGCCGCCAGATGTGCCAACGTAATGGGTAAAAGCATAATGGACGTCATAGAAGTTAATTGGCGCGCTGAACTGCTTATCCTGCGGGCCGGCAAAGAAATTCATACAGCCATCGGCGGCAAGCAGGGAAGAGGCCAGTGTGACCAACTGTTCATTGGGCACAAACACAAAGATGTCGTCAAACCCGTGACCGCCGCTCAGCGCCATCAGCGTGTCGTAAGCCGCATCCTGGGCGTGGAGATAGTGGATCAATGTTTGTGGTTCTGACGGATAGTGCTTGCGGGCGTAACTCAATTTATCGTTGTTGGTGTCGGTCACCACCAGTAACGCCGGATTTACCGGACCGTGCAATGCGTAGTCGATCGCCAGCAGCCCCATCGGTCCGGTACCGCCGAGGATCAGCGTGCGCCCTTGCGGACGAATGCCCATCTTATGGTTATAAGTGCCTTCCTGCAGATGATAGTTGGCATTGAATGCGCCAATCACGCAGGAAAGCGGCTCAACCAGCGAGCCTTCAAAATAGGTTTCACCTTCGTAGGCCAGCAGGCAATCCTGCTCCATCACCTCATTGGGAATGACGACATGCGTAGCTTCGCCGCCCACCCATGGGAAGGAATAGCCGGGGCAGTCCGGGCGATCCGGCAGTTGCAGGTTGGCCTGAATCACATAGCGCTGGCCGGGCTGAAACTTATGCTGCCATTTTTTCCCCACGGCAATAATATCGCCGCAAAACTCATGGCCGATGATAATCGGGTTGGTCGCCACATCGTCCGGCACCTTTTTGTGGTTCTCACCCTGATTCGCCTCTTTCCAGGAAGAGAGGCACAGGCTGTCAGTCACGACGGAAGCCAAAATTTCATCGTCCTGCATCTCCGGGAGATCGAAGGTTTCCAGGCGCAGATCGCGTTTGCCATAAAGGCGTAAAGCTGTTGTTTGCATTGTTACCACCTCTTCCTCTTTCGAGGACAATTTGTTGAAGTTGCCCCGACATCGCCGGGGCGGAAAAATCAGGACAGGAAGCCCAGCGCGTTACCGATAATCCCCAGCGCAAACAGGGCGAAGATCAGCCATACCGGATTAATTTTCTTATTGAGCAACCGCACCATCAGCAGCGTCAGGCCGAGCGCCAGCAGGCCAGGGCAAAGTTGATCAAGAATGTTCTGCACGGTCATGGTGATGGTGGTGCCGTCTGCGCCAGGCGTTTGCGATACCACCAGTGGCACGTTGATACTGGTCCATTTGGTGACCAGCACCCCCATCACAAACAGGCCGAGAATCGATGCTCCCTCGGTCAGCTTTTGCAGCAGATTGCCGCCCATATCACTGACGATGTTGACCCCTTTACGAAAGCCAAGTTGTAAGCCATACCACTTCATCGCCAGACGTACCGCATTGAAAATAAAGAAGAACAATAACGGGCCGAGAATGTTGCCGGAGAGCGCCAAAGATGCGCCGAGCGCGGCGGTAATCGGGCGCAACGTTCCCCATACCAACGGGTCACCGACGCCGGCCAGCGGGCCCATCAGCCCGACTTTGATGCCGTTGATTGCGCCATCGTCAATTTCCGCACCATTAGCTCGCGCTTCTTCCATCGCGGCGGTGACGCCAATTACCGGACCGCAAACGGCAGGAGTGGTATTGAAGAACACCAGATGACGTTTCAGTGCCGCAACCTGATCCTCTTTCAGTGGATACAGGCGCTTAATGGCGGGGATCATGTCGTAGCAAAAGCCCAGCCCGTGGATACGTTCAAAGTTGAATGACGCCTGTTGCAGGTTGGAGCGAACAAACATGCTAAACAGGTCGGATTTGGTCAGTTTTTTCTGTTCCATGATGGGCTCCGTTAGTCGTCAAGCTGGTCGAGGGCTTGAGAAGAGGCAGCTTGCGCCTGCGGTTCAGCTTTACGCCACTGCGGGTTCAACTGGATGTAAACCAGCGCGATAATCACGCCCACGCCACCGAAAGCCAGCAGGCTTAAATCGAGATAACCCCCGGCGATAAACCCGAGGAAGAAGAAGGGCATCAGGTACTTCACGCCCATCATGCGCAGCACCATGGCGTAACCGACCACCACGATAAAACCACCGGCAATCTGCAACCCACGGGTGACGAATTCCGGGATGGCGTTCAGCATGTTGCTGACCATATCGGCACTGACAAACAGCGAGACAACCAACGCCGGAATGGCGACACGCAGCGCCTGCACACCGAGCGCGGAAACGTGCAGCATATCGATGGTGCGAAAGCGGGCGTCTTCGGCGGCTTTATCCGCCGCATGCTGGAATACTACGGTGATGGTACGGGCGAAGACTGTCAGCACCTGGCCTGCTGCCGCGACCGGCAGGGCGATAGCGATGCCGGTGGCAATACTCTGCTGGCCGACGATAACCAGAATGGCGGAAATAATACTGGCGAGCGCCGAATCGGGAGACTGCGCCGCACCAACGTTCATCCAGCCCAGAGCAATCAACTCCAGCGTGCCGCCGAGCATAATCCCGGTTTTTAAATCACCGAGGATCAGGCCGATAACGGTACAGGCAATGAGCGGGCGGTGGGTCTGGAATTCATCCAGCACGCTGCCCATCCCGGCGATACAGGAAAATATAAATATGGCGATAATTTGTAGGGTACTTATTTCCATAATATGTCACCTTAAAGGTATGACGATCCCTGCCTGTTACGGCATAAAATACAGGCGCTATTATTTAGTCTGTGACTAACTGTTCTTTTATTTTGTCGAGAATATTAATGGATGGATCGGAGGCCACGACGCGTAAATCCAGTTTCACGCCATGTTTATCCAGTGCATAAAATGCCTGAATATCGTCTTCATCCAGTGAAACAGCTTTGGTTAATTGTTTTTTACCCGGTCGCCAGGCCATGCCGCCAATATTTAATGTGGCAATATTGACCCCCTGTTTTACCATCGCCAATGCATCCTGCGGTCGGGTAAAGAGATAAAAAACAGTTTCCTCTTTGTATTGTGGGTTGTGATACACGGCGACGGCTTTTTCAATATTTACCACGTTGACTTTCATCCCTGGTGGCGCAGCCTGGCGCAATAATGTCCGGCGTACCTCATCGTTATAAACGTCATCGTTACAGATAATAATCCGCTGGGCGTTTGCCACTTTCGACCAGACGGTAGTGACCTGGCCGTGGATCAGGCGGTCATCAATACGGGCAAGGGTAATGTTCATCAAAAATCCTCTTCGGTCGTTGCCAGTGGCTTCCAGACGACGCACGTTTGTTGAACAATGGTCGTCAGGTGTTCGCACAGTTCATCCACATTCATACTGCTCTGGTTGTCCACCAGTTCCAGTGCCAGCGGTAGTGACAACCCGCTAATAACCCGTATCGACGGGTTTTGCATCGCCAGCGTCGCGGCGGCATTCCACGGACTGCCGCACTGCAGATCGACGGCAATCAGCCACTCGTCCTGATTGTGAATACTCACTAACTTTTCCAGTTTTGCCACGATGTCGTGGGCGTTCTCGCCGGGGACAAATTCCACGGCTTCAACGTTGGTCTCACCGTAGACCATCTGCACCGATTCCAGCATGGCGCAGGCCAGTTTGCCGTGGGCGCAGAAGATTGCATTGACCATAAAACCTCCTTAGCCGCGCGTTTTACCGCCCGCAATGTTAGTGGTTACTCCGGTGATATAACTGGCGCGTTCAGACAACAGATAACAAACAAAATCAGCCACTTCACTCAACCTTCCTGAACGACCAATGGGGATCGAGTTTTTGGTATAACCCTCGCGCAGTTGCTCGACGGTGATATTGCGGGTCCAGGCCAGCGCTTCCTCGTACTCCGGTGTGCGCAGTCCGGTTTTTTCCAGAATGCCAGGCGCAATACCAACCACACGAATCCCGTGTTTGCCCAGCTCTTTTGACCACGAGCGGGTAAAGCTATTCAGCGCGGCTTTGGTGGCGGCGTAGCAGCTTTGGCCCTCTGAGCCTTCCAGTCCACTTTCTGAAGAGACATTCACAATCACGCCGTCATGCTGTTTTACCATCTGGCGCGCCACCGCTTGCGACATTAAGAACACACCTTTTTGGTTGATATTGACCATTTTTTCAAAAGCGGCTTCATTGAGTTCATATTGCCCAGCCGGGGCTTTTTCATCGACCAGCAGGCGCGGGAAATTAACCCCCGCGTTATTCACCAGCCCATCAATACGGCCGAAATGCCGGATAATTTCAGCAACGGTGTGGCTGACTTCTTTGGCGCTGGAAATATCCGTCGGCCAGAAATGATATTTGCTGTGGTCGGTATATTTACCGTCGCCACCATGAATATCAGCCATCTGTACATTAGCGCCTTGCGCTAATAATTCTTCAACAATGGCCAGGCCAATTCCTGATGCACCTCCGGTAACAATAATGACTTTATCCTGCAGATTTAACCACGTTTGCATAATCAACTCCAAATTTTAGATAAGGGGATCCCGCATAAAATTAATTACGTCAGGATCAATTCGAATATATTTACTTCAACAGTAATTCAGCGGTATGACTGTTAGTGACTAAACCGTTAATATAATTCCCACGTAATGCACCGAGTATTCCATTCAGTTTTTCTTCCCCCATGGCAATGCCGATGGAGTAACGCGCCTGCTTTAATTTATTGGTTTCGATCGAGAGTGTTTTTTCACTCATACTGGTCTCTACCGTCACGCCGTTGATATCATAAAAGCGCGAGCAAATGTCTCCGGCGACATGGCGGGCATGCAGGTCGTCACTCTCTTCGCTACCGTAAAAGGCGTGCCAGTTGGCACCGTCCCTAATCGCCGGGGAGCCAATTCCGACCAGCGCGACGTCCAGATTATCCCAGTAGGCGGAAATTGAGCGGAAGTGTCGGGACTGCATAATCCCGTTACGGATCAGCGGGTTTTCCAGAAGCGCCGGGAAATCTGCCAGGTGCGATTCCCCTTTGAGCTTTGCCGCTGCACCGTAGGTCAGCGTATTGACGTGGTAACGGCTTTCAAGCTTGCCGGAGGGACCACCGATAATCGGCACACAGATCAACTGGCGTGACTGGCTGGCCGGGGATAATCCTTCGACCAGCCCCCGAACGGCGCGCCCCCATGAGAAGCCGATAATATCGCCGGGTTCCAGTAAGCGCTCCAGCAGCTGTGCGCCGTGCACACCCATCATCGCGAGTTGTTCGTCTTCCTGTTCGCTGTCGCAGGAGACCACCACCGCTTCTTTCAGGCCAAATTTCTGTTTTAGCTGCTGTTCCAGCCACAGGTTTTCGTTGAAATCGTAATTGATGGCAATGGTAACGATGCCTGATTCGCGGCCACGTTTTAGCAGGCGGCTGATAGTGGTGCGATAAATTCCCAGCTCGCGGGCGATTTGCGCTTGCGTCATATCCTGTTCGTAATAGAGCTGCGCTATTTTTACGATCAGGCGGATATCATCGCTGTTTTCCGTTGCCATCTTTAGGCTCCTGCACATTTGTGCAAATCACGAAATTGTCTTCTTGATCTGATATAACCCCATCGATGGCCCAGTTCAAAGTAATTTTCTCTTCTTTCAGCGCCATGAACTGGCAGTTTGTGTTGCACATTTGATGTACCGATAGTGCGTTGTCGGCACATATGAGCTTATTGATGTAATACCTTGATTCTGTGTATTTTCGCGCAACAAAATTGCAGGCATGGGTTGCGGACACTTTTGTGTCGAAAGGTGTGACGGATCACAAATAGCGCCCGGGCGTTAGAACACGACTATTTTTTATCGCCCGCAAGGTAGGGTATATTTCGCTTTTAATACACAAAATCATTCAAGTTGTATCACGGCGGCAAGGGAGCAAACCCCTGGGAGCATAGATGGCTATGTGACCCGGGTGAGTGAGGGCAGCCAGCGCAGAGACAGTTTGAAGGATGCAGTGTATACAGGAGAAATTATGCTGCCCGACTCATCCATCCGATTAAATAAATACATCAGTGAAAGCGGAATCTGCTCGCGTCGCGAAGCGGATCGCTTTATCGAACAAGGGAATGTCTTCCTGAATGGCAAACGCGCCACCATTGGCGATCAGGTGATGCCTGGCGACGTCGTGAAAGTAAATGGTCGGTTGATTGAGCCGCGTGAAGCGGAAGATCTGGTTTTTATTGCGCTGAACAAGCCAGTGGGGATTGTCAGTACCACTGAAGACAGCGAACGCGACAACATTGTTGATTTTGTTAACCACAGCAAGCGTGTGTTCCCTATTGGTCGTCTGGACAAAGATTCTCAGGGACTTATCTTTCTGACCAACCACGGCGATCTGGTGAATAAAATCCTGCGTGCCGGTAACGATCACGAAAAAGAGTATTTGGTGACGGTAGATAAACCCGTCACAGACGACTTTATCCGTGGGATGGGAGCCGGTGTGCCCATTCTCGGCACCGTTACCAAAAAATGTAAGGTGAAGAAAGAAGCGCCGTTTGTTTTCCGCATTACGCTGATTCAGGGGCTGAACCGCCAGATCCGTCGTATGTGCGAGCACTTCGGTTATGAAGTGACGAAGCTTGAGCGCACACGCATCATGAACGTCAGTTTGTCCGGCCTGCCGCTGGGCGAATGGCGTGATCTGACGGGGGACGAACTGATCGAACTGTTTAAGCTGATTGAGAATTCTTCTTCAGAAGCTAAACCGAAGGCGAAAGCGAAGCCAAAAGCAACCACCGCAGGCATCAAGCGCCCGGTGGTGAAAATCGAAAAATCGGCGGAGAAAGAGAAATCGCGCCCGGCGGCAAACGGTAAGCGTTTTACCTCGCCGGGGCGTAAGAAGAAAGGGCGTTAACGTCTGCCGCGCGTTGGCGTATTCGCTGACCAGGAAAATGATGCTTCCGCATCCGGTTTATAAGCCTGCTTTTTCTTCAACTGGCGGGCTTTTTTGGCCTCTGCTTCGCGCAAGGCCATCAGCTTATCGATGTACTCTTTCTTAATGCTGTTGGTCTCAGCGTTGGTGAGCAGTCGACCATGCGCAATACGCGCGCGGTCGAGCAGTGTTTTCAGTTCGCGCTGTTCGCGCTCGGTCATCTCTTTTTGGGTAATGCGGGGGAGTGCCATGTGGGTGCCCTCTGTTAGCCGATATCCTCAGTGTACGGGAAATCATGCGAAAGAAACTAATTCTGAAAGCGCATCGCAGATTATTTCTTTCCCAAGTGACGAATAACACCGCCTGAATTAGCGTAATGCCCGTATTGAGACAGGGTATGTGAAAATGACATCTCTCTTTGTGTATAAAATTTTATACAAGGATGTGCTATGCTTTCAGTCAGGCAAGCGTCGAAGCCTATTGCCTGGGTCGGCCGGTCATTCGATGATTTATGCCGTTTCCCGGAAGAGGTGCGTAAAGACGCAGGGTATCAGTTACATCGTTTGCAGGCTGGCCTGGAAGCGGCAGACTGGAAACCGATGACAGAAATTGGGCCGGGTGTTGAAGAGGTTCGATTACGGCATGTTTGCGGAATTTATCGGATTATCTATTTTGCCCGCCTCGAGGATGCTGTTTATGTGTTGCACTGTTTCGGCAAAAAGACATAGCGCGCTTCTGAGCAGGATAAACGTATTGCAAAAGCCCGTTATCAGGCGGTACAGCAAGAGCTAAGGAAACGAAAATGAGCCCCTCCATTGATGTCAAAATCCATCACGTGACGCCTGCGGATGCCAATATTTTTTCTGAGCTGGGGTTTAGTGGCGAGGAATCCCAACGGCTTTATCAGGATGCCGAACGAGAAGTTGAGCAACTTATTGCGCTTAAACAGCAGCTGATGCAGGAAATTTCCGTCTGGATTGACGAACACAAACTGAAACAGGCAGACGCCGCCCTGAAATTAAATATCTCCCGACCACGGGTTTCGGATGTTGTGAACCAGAAAACCAACAAATTTACCCTGGACGCTTTGGTCATGATGCTGGTGAAACTTGGCAAGCCAGTAACGCTGCAAGTGGGTTAGACCCGGTTTCTGCATCCTCCGGGTCAACTGGCTTCCCATGTAGGCCGGGTAAGCTTTCACTACCCGGCACTTTATTAGTTTTCTTCCGCCGTCTGATGCGGTTTCTCTTCAATCGGCTTACCGGACCAGTAACCCGCCAGCAGCGAGCCGGAAAGGTTATGCCAGACGGAGAACAGCGCGCCGGGCAGGGCGGCGAGCGGACCGAAGTAGATTTTGCCCAGTGCAGCGGCAAGCCCTGAATTCTGCATACCGACTTCAATCGCCAGTGTGCGGCAGGTGGATTCATCAAAGCCGAAGAGTTTTCCGCCCCAGTAGCCGCCGAGCAAACCAATGGTGTTATGCAGAATAACGGCGATAATCACCACAAAGCCGACTGACGCAATGTGCGAGGCGGAACCCGCCACGACGGCGCTGATGATCGCCAGGATGCACACCATAGAAAACGCGGGCAGATACGGTTCTACGGCTTTTACGACGCGCGGGAACAGATGGTGAATGACCAGGCCTAAAGCAATCGGAATAACCACGATCTGCAGAATACTCAGCAGCATACCCATAACATCCACCTGAATATGCGCATCGACGTAAAGACGGGTGAGCAGTGGCGTGGCGACGACGCCGACCAGCGTTGAAACCGATGAAATCGTCACGGAGAGCGCCACATCGCCTTTCGCCAGATAGATCATTACGTTAGAAGCTGTTCCGCTGGCGACGCTACCGACCAGCACCATACCTGCGGACAATTCCGGCGGCATATTAAAAGCCAGCGCCAAAATCCATGCGGCGAGCGGCATCACCAGATAGTGCAGGAAAATACCTGCCGCAACCGGTGCAGGGCGTGAGAGCACGCGTTTAAAGTCATCTACCTTCAGGTGAACACCCATGCCGAACATAATCAGCATCAGTAATGACGGCACGAATGGCCCGACTGGCGTAAAGGTGGAGGGCGTGTAATACGCAATAACAGAGAGCAGCAGCGCCCATAACGGGAACAGCCGCGTGAGAGTAGCGAGCATGTCGTATTCCTTGCGATTGAAATGTGTTGTGTTGTTATAAAAAAGCCGGGATCGAGCCCGGCCATAGTTATTGTTTATCGCGTGATGGAATATTATTCAAACAAATTATGTTCATGTTCCGCAGCGAACGCTTTCCCAGCTCAGTCCAAAACGGGCGAGATATTTTCGCAGGCGATCGGCATCGTTAGGATTGGCTTTTTTCTGCCGCGAAACGGCAAACAGTTCGCGTCCGGCTTCCGACAGCGACGCGCAGCGGCGGCACACTTCCAGCACCGTTTCTAACTGGCGGCGATCGAACAGGTCAATGTCCATGTTCAGTTCAGGTTGCGAAGCGGCGATCTGCCAGCTCTCCTTTAACAGCGCAATCTCTTCTTCGACAAGGGATAAGGTGATGCGACCTTGTTCGGCAAGTGTCGCCATGCGCGCGATGGATGAGCTTAGCTCGCGAAAATTGCCGCGCCATTGCGCCTGAGGGGAGCAGGCAAATGCCAGATAGCAAACACGTGCCTCTTTATCGAAACGGATCTGCGTCTGTTTATTGCTGGAAAAACGTTGCAGTTCATACTCGACGTTCGGGGCGATATCTTCCCGCCGCTGCGCCAGACCGGGCAGGGCGAAGCTCCACATATTGATACGCGCGTAGAGATCCTCGCGAAAACGGCCCTCAGCGACCCACTGTGACATGTTGCGATGGGTTCCGGCAATCAGCTGAAAATCGCTGTGTACTTCTTTGTCCGACCCAAACGGGAAAAAGGTTTTTTCTTCAATCGCTTTTAGCAGCATGGCCTGCTCATCCAGCCCCAACTCGGCAATCTCATCGAGAAACAGCACGCCGCCATCCGCTTCTCGCAGCAATCCGCTACGTGCCGTGAGTGCGCCAGTAAACGCACCCTTCACATGACCAAATAACGTGGACATCGCATTATCGCCGCGTAGGGTCGCGCAGTTGACTGCGACCAGTTTTCCCGCCATCAGATGCCGCGACTGGCGCAGCTGAAAAATACGTTTCGCGAGGAAGGATTTGCCCGCGCCGGTAGGGCCGGTCAGCAGGATCGGGTCGGTCGAACGCAGAGCCACCCGCTCAATGCGATCGATCAGTTTATTGAACGTGGCGTTGCGCGTATCAATCCCGGCTTTCAAAAAAGAGACCGACTGCAGCTGCTCGCGCTGAAAGCGACTGGTGAGCGTGGCATAGCGACTTAAATCGAGGTCGATAACCGAGCAGACGCCAGCAGCGACGGCTTCATCAGTAGAACCTTTTGGCGCCGGGCTGGTTTGCAGCAGGCTGGCGGGCAGGTAGCGCGCTTCCGTCAGCAAAAACCAGCAGATCTGCGCCACGTGAGTGCCGGTGGTGATGTGCACCAGATACTCTTCATTTTCCGTATCAAATTCATAATTCGTGGCAAAGTCGAGAAACGCGGCGTAGACCTCTTCAAAATCCCACGGATCGTTAATGGTTACGGTATGCGGGCGGACTTCGGTGTGAGGCGAAAGCAGCACAACGTCTTCAATCAATCTTTGCGCCATGCTCTCATCGCGTGGCTGGTGGAGGAGTTCCAGCCTGTCGACAGGGAAATCAGGCTGTTGGCATAGCCCAACTGTGGGGCGCCACTTCTTAAACCGATTGGCTCGCTTGCCGCGTTTATCCAGCACCGTTCCCAGTACGCCAATCACTACCCGTCGCTTCTTCATGGTTTATCCAAAAAGATAAATAAGAGAATAAAAGATAAAAAATTTAACCCATCGAGACAATCGTCATTATTGGTGAGGGTGATTTAAATCATAAAAATCAATTAATTAAAAATTAATTGTGCCAATTTTAATTCCTGGCACGCTTCTGGCAATAACACTTTCGTCAATCACGCTGAAAGCGCAGGGGGTTAAACCCCGCCGGCACGTCAGGAACGGCACAGGCTGTTTTCCGGGAGTGTTCCGTCAGCCGATGACCACCCAACGGGTTCGATTCCCGATTCATTCTCCCAATGAAACTGGTTGTTAATCATAGAAATAAAACGGAGCAATGCGCAGTTAGCACGCTCCAGAACAGGCTGCCGGTAAAGATGCCGTGCGACAGGCAAAAGGGAATTCCCCTGCCGCTTCGCCCCTGCACCCGCGCCTGGCTCACAATAAGGAATAATAAATGATGAAGAAAATCACTATACAAAAAGCGCAGTTAGGTCTTTTATCCCGCGAGGGTGATTACTATCAGGCACTGGAAGCGGGTCAGCACCGTTTACCGTGGTTTAACACCCCGGAAGTGCTGATCGTTAATAGGGATGGCAGCGAAGTACCGGAAGCGTTAGCGGAGTATTTGCGCCGCTTTCAGCCCTCCTGGGTGGAACGTTACTGCCTGGTCGCGGATACGACGGACACCGAAGCCGGGGCGCTGTATGTCAATGGCGTTTTGCAGGAGATCCTGCCACCGGCAACGCGCCGTCTGTACTGGCAGGCCGATGAGGCACTGAACCTGGTGCGCATGGATACGCGTCAGGTTCAGGTACCACCGGACGTTATGAATGCAGTATTACAGCCACGCCGCAGCGGTACAGTAAAAGGCCGTGACGCGATCTTAACGGTGCAGGTTCCGGCGTGGCACGTCGGCGTGTTGAAAATCGATGGCGAAACCCAGGCGCTGTTGCCGCCAGGATTAACAGCTTACTGGAAGGTAAACCATCTGATTGAAGCGGAAGTCGTTGATACCCGTTTACAAGTTCTGGAGGTCGGCGGCCAGGAGATCCTGACCAAAGATAAGGTCAACCTGCGTTTAAACCTGGCGGCGAACTGGCGTTACAGCGATGTGTTGCTGGCTTTTGGCCAACTGACTAAACCGCTGGAGCACCTTTACCGCGAGTTGCAGTTTGCGCTGCGTGAGGCTGTCGGTACTCGAACGCTGGACGAGCTGCTGGAAGATAAGCAGGTGATTGACGATGTGGTGAGCACGCAGGTGAAAACCCGCATAACGCCGTTTGGTATCGAGGTGGCTTCGCTGGGCGTGAAAGATATCGTCCTGCCGGGCGATATGAAAGCCATTTTGTCGCAACTGGTTGAAGCGGAAAAATCCGCCCAGGCCAACGTCATTCGTCGACGCGAAGAAACCGCCGCGACGCGATCGCTGTTGAATACCGCAAAAGTGATGGAAAACAACCCGGTTGCGCTGCGTTTAAAAGAGCTGGAAACCCTCGAAAGAGTGGCGGAGCGTATCGATAAAATCTCGGTATTCGGTGGCCTTGACCAGGTGCTGCACGGTCTGGTGAATATAAAAGGATAAGTGAAATGAGCGACAACGGAGTGAATGCCGCGATGCGCGAACGGGTGTTTCGCCAGCTAAAAGAAGTGGAGCGGCGCTATAACGTCAAAGTGCTATACGCCTGCGAATCCGGCAGCCGTGGCTGGGGATTTGCCTCGCCGGACAGCGATTACGACGTGCGATTTCTCTATGTTCATCCCCCCGAATGGTATCTGCGGGTCGAAGCGCCACGAGATGTTATCGAGCTGCCGATAGATGATGAGCTGGACGTGTGCGGCTGGGAATGGCGCAAGGCGCTGGGGTTGCTCAAAGGCGCAAACCCGACGCTTATCGAGTGGCTGGATTCGCCGGTGATCTATCTGCAGGACGAAGTGGCGGTGTCGGCGTTGAAAACGTTGGTGCCTAAATGGTTTTCCCCGCTACGTGCCCGCTGGCACTACTACTCGATGGCGCGGAAAAACTTTCGCGGTTATCTGCAGGGTGACGACGTGCGATTGAAGAAGTACTTCTACGTTCTGCGACCACTGTTGGCGGTGCGTTGGGTGGAAGCAGGGAAGGGTGTGCCGCCGATGCGTTTTGCCGATCTGCTGGCGGGAAGTGAACTGGATGCGCCATTGTGTCAGGAAATCGACGAATTGTTGGCACGCAAACAGCGATCAGGTGAGGCTGAGTATGGTCCGCGTCGTCCATTGCTACATGCGTTTATCCGCGCCGAACTGGAGAGAGGAGAAATCCCACCGACGTTACCGGACAGCCGGGAAGGGGATGCCAGGGAACTGGACAGACTGTTATATGACACGGTGATGCGGTGAAAATACCCGATGGCGTAAGAGCCATCGGGCGTTGACTTCTACTTACTCAAACAAATTATGGTGCAGTTTCTGGACGACCAACTCGGCTTCGGCGCCCGGGACCAGGAAGCACAGGTTATGGCTGGATGCGCCGTAGCAAATCATGCGAATGTTGAATGGCTCCAGTACACCGAACACCTCTTTGCCTACGCCACAGGCTTTTGACAGGTCATTACCAATCAGCGCGACCAGCGCCAGACCTTCTTCAACTTCAACCCGACACAGGGCAGACAGTTCCATCAGCAGAGACTGTGTTAACAGCGTATCGCCGGTGGAGGTGGAGCCTGTGGTGTCCAGCGTCAGCGCCACGCTGACTTCGGAGGTGGTAATCAAATCCACCGAGATATTGTGGCGCGCCAGGATACCGAACACTTCCGCTAAAAAACCGCGAGAGTGCAGCATATTCAGGCTATGCAGCGTCAGCAGCGTTTGCTTACGACGCAGCGCCAGCGCCCGGAACAGCGGTGGATTCGCGGTTTTATTGCACACCAGCGTGCCGCCTGCTTTGGGATCTTTGCTTGAGCCGACAAATACCGGAATATCGCTACGGACAGCAGGGAGCAGCGTCGCCGGATGCAGAACTTTTGCGCCGAAGGTGGCCATTTCTGCGGCCTCTTCGAAGGCAATTTCATCAATACGTTGTGCTGATGGTACAACGCGTGGATCGGTGGTGTAGATGCCGGGAACATCGGTCCAGATATCGACGCGCGTGGCGTGCAGCGCTTCGGCCAGCAGGGCGGCGGTATAATCGCTGCCGCCGCGTCCCAGTGTGGTGGTGCGGCCTTTGCTTTCGCTACCGATAAAGCCCTGAGTAATGACCAGACCTTCGCTTAACCGCGGGGCAAGCTGGATGGCTGCCAGTTCGGCCAGCGCCGCTACATCTGGCTCAGCACGACCAAAGCGATCGTTGGTGCGCATCACTTTGCGTACATCAAACCATTGGGCCTGAACGTTACGCTCGCGCAGGATCTCAACAAACAGCAGGGTAGACATCAGTTCACCGTGGCTGACCAGTTCATCCGTCAGCGCCGTGGAGGTAGCCAGTGAGGCCGCCTCGGCCAGCGTAGTGATGTTTTCCAGCAGACGCTCAATTTCTTCGCGGATCACGTTTGGATAACGCAGGCGTTCCAGAATATTGAACTGAATTTGACGAATGGCGTCGAGTTTCTCGAAGCGCTCAGTCGGCTCCAGCCCTTCTGCCAGTGCAACCAGGAGATTGGTAATGCCTGCTGAAGCGGAAAGCACCACTAAGCGGACGTTAGTATCGGAAAGTACGACATCCGCGCTGCGATTCATGGCGTCAAAATCCGCCACGCTGGTACCACCAAACTTGGAGACAACTACATCAGTCATAACTACCTCGTGTCAGGGAATAAATAGAGCGACCATGGCACATAAGGCAGAACAGAAACCGGTGCAGGCGCAAATGCAAATACCGTATTTATAAATAAAATGTGTAGCCTGTACTGTCAACGCTGGGATTATGCGGATTTTTCATGCTGCATTAGCGCTGAGTAACAGTGCTTATAACAGCCCTACACGTCATCCTTCAAACTGCCTCTGTGTTGACTGCGCCTGCTCACCTCAGCCACATACTTCAGTAAACTTCTGGGGACGCACTGGCTTGTCGCCTTGACGCAGGTTGAAAGATTTTGTGTATATACTTTTTACCCGGGTTCGATGGACACAAGGGCAATGGCATTAAAACAATCACACTTTTCGGTGACTGGCGTTACAATCGATCTCAGTCACAATTCTCAAAATCAGAAGAGTATTGCTAATGAAAAACATCAATCCAACGCAGACCTCCGCCTGGCAGGCACTACAAAAACACTTTGAAGAGATGAAAGACGTTACTATCGCGGACCTGTTCGCGAAAGATAGCGATCGTTTCACTAAGTTTTCCGCGACGTTTGATGATCTGATGCTGGTGGATTTCTCTAAAAACCGTATCACAGAAGAAACGCTGGCCAAGCTGCAGGAGCTGGCGAAAGAGACCGATCTGGCTGGTGCTATCAAGTCCATGTTCTCCGGTGAGAAAATCAACCGCACCGAAGACCGTGCGGTGCTGCATGTGGCGCTGCGCAACCGTAGCAATACGCCGATCATCGTTGATGGCAAAGATGTGATGCCGGAAGTGAATGCGGTGCTGGAGAAAATGAAATCCTTCTCTGAAGCGATTATCTCCGGAAGCTGGAAAGGCTACACCGGCAAAGCGATCACGGATGTGGTGAACATCGGTATCGGCGGCTCCGACCTCGGCCCGTTCATGGTGACCGAAGCGCTGCGTCCATATAAAAATCACCTGAACATGCACTTTGTGTCTAACGTCGATGGTACGCACATTGCCGAAGTACTGAAGAAAGTGAACCCGGAAACCACGCTGTTCCTGGTCGCTTCTAAAACCTTCACGACTCAGGAAACCATGACCAACGCCCACAGCGCGCGTGACTGGTTCCTGGCGACCGCTGGCGACAACAAGCACGTTGCGAAACACTTCGCGGCGCTGTCCACCAACGGTAAAGCGGTTGGCGAGTTTGGTATTGATACTGCCAACATGTTCGAGTTCTGGGATTGGGTTGGCGGTCGTTACTCTCTGTGGTCTGCCATTGGCCTGTCCATCATTCTGTCCGTGGGCTTCGACAACTTTGTTGAGTTGCTGTCCGGTGCGCATGCGATGGACAAACATTTTTCCACCACCCCGGCGGAGAAAAACCTGCCAGTGCTGCTGGCGCTGATCGGTATCTGGTACAACAACTTCTTCGGTGCCGAAACCGAAGCAATCCTGCCGTACGACCAGTATATGCACCGCTTCGCGGCCTACTTCCAGCAGGGCAACATGGAATCCAACGGTAAATACGTTGACCGTAACGGTAACGCCGTGGACTACCAGACTGGCCCAATCATCTGGGGTGAGCCGGGGACTAACGGCCAGCATGCGTTCTACCAGCTGATTCACCAGGGCACCAAAATGGTTCCTTGTGACTTTATCGCTCCGGCGATTACGCACAACCCGCTGTCGGATCACCATCCGAAACTGCTGTCTAACTTCTTCGCGCAGACCGAAGCGCTGGCATTTGGTAAATCGCGTGAAGTGGTTGAACAGGAATACCGTGACCAGGGTAAAGATCCGGCCCAGCTCGAACACGTTGTGCCGTTCAAAGTGTTTGAAGGCAACCGTCCAACGAACTCTATTCTGCTGCGCGAAATCACGCCGTTTAGCCTGGGTGCGTTGATTGCGCTGTATGAGCACAAAATCTTTACTCAGGGCGCAATCCTGAACATCTTCACTTTCGACCAGTGGGGCGTTGAGCTGGGCAAACAGCTGGCAAACCGCATTCTGCCTGAGCTGAACGATGATAAAACTGTTTCTTCCCATGATGTTTCTACTAATGGGTTGATTAACCGTTACAAAGCCTGGCGCGCCTGATAGCGCTGCGCTTATCCGGCCTGCAGGTACATACCCTGTAGGCCGGATAAGGCGTTTCGCCGCCATCCGGCAAGCAAGAATGAAATAAAAAAGCCGATATTAATATCGGCTTTTTTTATAAGATTACTCCGGGATATTTACGTTTTTTCTTCATCTTTTAATTGAGCTTAATCCTAAAATAATTTATTCAACGTTGCTCTATTTCTAATGTTTTCAGATTTACCGGATATTGTGTTTTTTATTATCATATTTTAATTAATTGATTTTAATTATTTTTATTATTTGTTGTTAATCATTTTCTCTCTCGTTATCTAATTGTCCTAAATTCCCTCCCGACCTAATTTGCACACTTCGCTTGTGTATACTCGACCTCGCCCGAAATTCTTTTGGGTAAATCTCCATTCATGCAATGAAGGGAATTTGTGATGAAAAAAGTTCTGTATGGCCTGTGGGCTATATCTGCGCTTGCGGCGACCTCTGTTTATGCCGCCCCCGTTCAGGTGGGGGAGGCCGCAGGGTCGGCAGCGGCGTCGGTTTCGGCAGGAAGTTCCTCCGCAACCAGCGTGAGCACCGTAAGTTCTGCGGTGGGTGTCGCCCTGGCGGCGACCGGTGGTGGCGATGGTTCTAATACCGGAACAACAACCACCACAACCACCAGTACCCAGTAATACCGGTACGTTTAACCATAACCACACTTCGGTGTGGTTATTTTGGATTGTCACACGCCTGTGGGATTTGTAGGCCGGGTAAACATAGCGTCACCCCGGCAATAATGCGGAGAAGCGTCGTGAAGCGACCAGCGCTGATATTGGTTTGCCTGTTATTACAAGCGTGTTCAGCTACCACCGAAGGGCTGGGTCATTCGCTGTGGGAGAGTGTGTTTGAGTCACCCGGCGTTCTGATGACGGATGATGAAATCCAAAATATGCCTTACGCCAGCCAGTATATGCAGCTCAACGGCGGACCCCAGCTGTTTGTCGTGCTCGCTTTTACCGAAAACGGGCAGCAGAAATGGGTGACTCAGGATCGGGCTATTCTCGTGACGCAGCATGGGCGACTGGTGAAAACGCAACTCGGTGGCGACAACCTGATCGAGGTGAATAATCTGGCGGCTGATCCACTGATCAAGCCCAATCAGATAGTCGATGGCGCAACGTGGACCCGCACGATGGGCTGGACCGAGTATCAGCAGGTGCGCTACGCCATCGCTCGTTCCGTCTTCAAATGGGATGGTCCTGATAGCATCAGCGTGGGCAGCGAAGAGACCGCGGTTCGGGTGCTGGTCGAAGAAGTGACGACCGATCAGGCGCACTGGCATAACCGCTACTGGATCGACAGTGAAGGACAAATCCGTCAGTCAGAGCAGTATCTGGGCGCACATTTCTTCCTGGTGAAAACCACGCTGATTAAGGCGGCAAAACCATGATGAAACAGACAATTACCGCGTTGCTCGTCAGTCTGAGCATGTCATCTGTTTTTGCCGCTGGTGACGTAAACGTGATGATCGCAGGCCACTCAGAACCGCAGACGTTGACCGGTGCTGAACATCTGATCGATCTGGTGGGGCAGCCACGATTAAGCAACAGCTGGTGGCCGGCAGCGGCTCTCGGTGAAGCGCAAGCCACTATCACGGCGCAACGTCAGCAGCAGGCATTACTGGCGCGCCTGGCGGCGCTGAGTGCAGAGGAAAGTGATGAGGATGCTGCAGCGATTAACGCGCTACGCCAGCAGATTCAGGCAGTGAAGATAACCGGCAGGCAGAAGATTAACCTCGACCCGGATGTTGTGCGCGTCAGCGAACGAGGCAACCCGCCGTTGCAGGGCAATTACACGCTGTGGGTTGGTCCACAGCCAACGGAGATAACGCTATTTGGCTTGCTAAGTCGTCCGGGTAAACAACCGTTTATGCCCGGCCGCGATGTGGCCAGTTATCTCGCTGAACAACATCGGCTCAGCGGTGCAGATCGTAGCTACGCCTGGGTCGTCTATCCCGACGGACGCACACAAAAAGTACCGGTCGCCTACTGGAACAAACGTCACATTGAGCCGATGCCCGGCAGCATCATTTTTGTCGGGCTGTCGGACTCTGTCTGGAGCAACGTTCCGGATGAAATCAATGCCGATGTTCTTCGCACCCTGACTCAGCGGATCCCTGAATAATGAGAAAAACTTATCTGCTCAGCCTGTTGGGGCTGGGCGTGAGCATTGCCTGCCACGGTGAAACCTGGCCTGCACCTGTTGGACCATCACAGTCCGATTTTGGCGGCGTGGGGCTGCTGCAAACCCCGACTGCGCGGATGGCCCGTGAAGGTGAAATGAGCTTCAACTACCGCGATAACGATCAATACCGTTACTACTCAGGGTCGGTGCAGCTTTTCCCCTGGCTGGAAACCACGCTGCGCTATACCGATGTTCGCACTAAAAAGTACAGCAGTGTGGCGTCGTTTTCTGGCGATCAGACATACAAGGATAAGGCGTTTGACCTCAAACTGCGGTTGTGGGAAGAGAGCTACTGGATGCCGCAGGTCGCCGTTGGTGCACGGGATATTGGTGGAACCGGTTTGTTTGATGCGGAGTACATTGTGGCGAGTAAAACCTGGGGACCGTTTGATTTTTCACTGGGTCTTGGCTGGGGGTATCTCGGGACCAGCGGTAATGTCAGCAACCCGCTGTGTTCCTACAGCGATAAATTCTGTTATCGCGACAATAGCTACAAACAGGCGGGGTCTGTCGATGGTAGTCAGATGTTCCATGGTCCGGCATCGTTGTTTGGCGGTGTGGAATATCAAACACCCTGGCAGCCGCTGCGTTTGAAGCTGGAGTATGAAGGCAATAATTATCAGCAGGATTTTGCGGGTAAGCTGGATCAGAAGAGCAAGTTTAACGTCGGCGCTATTTATCGCGTCACCGATTGGGCCGACGTTAACCTCAGCTACGAACGCGGCAACACTTTTATGTTTGGCTTCACGCTGCGTACCAACTTTAACGATCTGCGACCCGCGTATAATGACAATGCCCGCCCGAAATATCAGCCCCAGCCCCAGGATGCCATCCTGCAACATTCGGTGGTGGCGAATCAGCTAACGCTGCTGAAATACAACGCCGGCCTGGCAGACCCTAAAATCCAGGTACAGGGCGATACGCTGTACGTCACCGGTGAACAGATGAAATATCGGGACTCACGTGAAGGGATCGAACGTGCCAACCGGATCGTGATGAACGATCTCCCCGACGGGATCCGCACGATCCGCATTACGGAAAATCGCCTGAACCTGCCGCAGGTGACGACCGAAACGGAGGTTTCCAGCCTCAAGCGCCATCTGGAAGGCGAGCCGTTGGGCCATGAAACCCAACTGGCGCAAAAACGCATCGAGCCTGTCGTGCCACAAACCACTGAGCAGGGCTGGTATATCGACAAATCACGTTTTGATTTTCATATCGATCCGGTTCTTAACCAGTCGGTGGGCGGCCCGGAAAACTTCTATATGTATCAACTGGGCGTGATGGGAACGGCGGATCTGTGGGTCACGGATCACCTGCTGACCACCGGTAGCTTGTTTGCCAACCTCGCCAATAACTACGACAAGTTTAACTACACTAACCCACCGCAGGACTCGCATTTACCGCGGGTGCGTACCCATGTGCGTGAGTATGTACAGAACGACGTCTACGTGAATAACCTGCAGGCCAATTACTTCCAGTCTCTCGGTAATGGATTCTACGGACAGGTTTACGGCGGTTATCTGGAAACCATGTATGGCGGGGCGGGTGCGGAAGTGTTGTACCGCCCATTGGACGGTAACTGGGCGTTTGGCATTGACGCCAACTACGTGAAGCAGCGTGACTGGCGTAGCGCACAGGACATGATGAAGTTCACCGACTACAGCGTGAAGACCGGGCATTTGACGGCTTACTGGAATCCTTTATTTGCTCAGGATGTTCTGGTGAAAGCCAGTGTGGGTCAGTATCTGGCCGGAGATAAAGGCGGAACGCTGGAGATCGCCAAACGCTTCGATAGCGGCGTGGTAGTTGGTGGCTATGCGACCATCACCAATGCATCGCCGGACGAGTACGGAGAGGGGGATTTCACCAAAGGGGTGTACGTTTCCGTGCCGCTGGATCTGTTCTCCTCTGGCCCAACCCGCAGCCGTGCGGCGATAGGCTGGACACCGTTAACGCGTGATGGTGGTCAGCAGCTTGGGCGTAAGTTTGGTTTGTACGATATGACCAGTGACAGGAGTGAGAACTTCCGTTGATGTGAATGTTGATCGCCTGGTGGCGCAATGCTTACCGGGCCTACGGTAGGCCGGATAAGGCAAGCCGCTATCCGGCAAGAATCTTTGTGCGAACAAAATATAAACAAAAAATGTAGATCTCTGTCACATTTTTGCGTTATACAGGAACCTCGCCACTGAGTAAGAGGTGCTGTTATGACGTCGCTATCTCGTCCGCGCGTGGAGTTTATCTCCACCATCTTGCAGACCGTGCTGAATCTGGGGCTGCTGAGTTTGGGCCTGATCCTGGTCGTATTCCTCGGGAAAGAAACGCTGCATCTGGCAGATGTGCTGTTCGCGCCGGAACAAACCAGCAAATATGAGCTGGTGGAAGGGCTGGTGGTTTATTTTCTGTACTTTGAATTTATCGCGCTGATTGTGAAGTACTTTCAGTCAGGGTTTCACTTTCCGCTACGCTACTTTGTCTATATTGGGATCACCGCGATTGTGCGGTTGATCATTGTCGATCATAAAGCACCCATGGATGTGCTGATCTATTCTGCGGCGATCCTGCTGCTGGTGATCACCCTGTGGCTGTGCAACTCGAAGCGGTTGAAGCGAGAGTAAGAAAACAACACGCCGTTGAGGCGGCGTGTTGCAGGTCAGTCTTATTGTGCAGAGACAGGTCTGGTTTTCTCTGCTGCGGGTTCCCACAGCTCTTCAAGTTCTTCCAGTGTTTTGCCTTTGGTTTCCGGCACGAACTTCCACATGAACAGCGCCGCCAGAATGCCCATACAACCGTAAATCCAGTAGGAGAAACCGTTGTGGAAATGGGAAACTAACCAGGAGTTTTTGTCCATCATCGGGAAGGTCCAGGAGACGAAGTAGTTCGCCAGCCACTGGGCCGCGACCGCAATGGCGAGTGCTTTACCGCGAATCGCGTTCGGGAAGATTTCTGCCAGCAATACCCAACACACCGGTCCCCAGGACATAGCGAATGCTGCGACATAAAACAGCATCGACAGTAGCGCCACCAGGCCGGAAGCCTGCGTATAAAATGCAGTGCCGAGGCTGAACATCCCAATTGCCATGCCGAGTGCACCAATGATCTGCAGCGGTTTGCGACCAAATTTGTCCACCGTCATGATAGCCAGCACGGTGAAGCTTAGGTTGATTACGCCGACAATAATGGTCTGCAATAGCGCCACATCGGTGCTAGCGCCAAGCGTTTTGAAGACTTCAGGTGCGTAGTACAGTACGACATTGATGCCGACAAACTGCTGGAAGATGGATAGCATCACGCCGATGACGATCACGCCTGCACCAAACATCAACAGACGACCACCGGTTTTGCGGCCATGTTCGAGTGACTGATTAATCTCCTGCATTGCCTGAGTGGCGAGTGTGCTGCCCATAATCTTGCGCAGAATACCTTCTGCCTGCTCATGTCTGCCGCGCGCCATCAGCCAACGTGGGCTTTCTGGTACGGTATACAGCAGCAGTAAAAACAGCAGGGCGGGGATACTTTCGGAGGCAAACATATATCGCCAGCCATCGGTATTCAGCCAGTTGGCATCACCAGAACGGGCAATAAAATAGTTAACACAGTACACCAGCAACTGGCCAAAAATAATCGCGAATTGGTTAAAGGAAACCAGTTTCCCACGAATGTGTGCCGGAGCCAGCTCAGCAATATACATAGGTGAAAGCATGGAAGCTAAACCTACGCCAATACCACCGATGATGCGATAAATAACGAATTCGGGGACGTATCCTGCTAAATAAACAGGCACAGCATTATCGGGGTTTATAGTGGTAAAACCTAATTCTGGCCATGCGGAACCGATGCCTGAAATAAAAAATAACAGCGCGGCGATTTTCAGAGAATCCCGGCGACCAAACCGGTTACTGCAATACCCGCCAAGCGCACCGCCGATGATACAGCCAATCAGTGCACTGGCAACACAGAAACCCAACAGCGAGTTAGCAGCTGATTCACTGAGGTTTTGTGGGGCAACAAAAACGGTATTTAAGGACTCTACCGTACCGGATATGACCGCCGTGTCATAACCAAATAATAGACCTCCTAATGTAGCCACTAGCGTAATCGAAAATATATAGCTGGAATTATATTGGGTATTCATTCAGACCTGCCTTAGACGATACAGCTCTTTTTATCAGTGTTGGAGATGGTGGATTTAACAGGCAGGGAAGACAATTATCATTTTTTACATTGCAATTACGTTTTGTCTTTTCTGTGATCTTAGCTCTGTTTAATATGTTGCAAGTCAGGTGGGGAATTGAATTGCAGTGATGGAGAGCACGAAAGGAAATAATCATAACGGTAATGCAAAATAACATAAAAAAAGGGCGCTCCGTAGAGCGCCGAATAACAGTCACAGGTTGGGATAACATAAGTTGAGGGTTGCAGTGGCATTGCCCGTTGCCGGGCGGGGTAACACAACTACTTTGATGAAACTTAACCTTTCACACCACCCGCGGTCAGGCCGTTGACCAGCCAGCGCTGCGCCAACAGGAATACCAGCGTGATCGGAATGGCGGAAAGTACAGCTGCGGCGGCAAAGTCGCCCCACAAATAGTTCTGTGGATTGAGGTACTGCTGCATGCCTACCGCAAGGGTGTAGCTGTTCACATCACGCAGCAGCAGTGATGCGACCGGGACTTCAGTAATTGCGGCAATGAACGACAGAATAAACACGACCGCCAGAATCGGTACCGAGAGCGGCAACAGCACCAGGCGGAAAGCCTGCCACGGCGTGGCGCCATCCAACGCGGCCGCTTCTTCCAGCGAACCATCGATGGTTTCGAAATAGCCTTTAATCGTCCACACATGCAGTGCGATACCGCCAAGATAAGCGAAGATCACGCCGCCATGGGTGTTGAGACCAATAAACGGAATATATTGGCCCAGACGGTCAAACAACGCGTATAACGCCACCAGAGACAGCACTGCCGGGAACATCTGGAAAATTAGCATCCCTTTCAGCAGTGTTGCTTTGCCCGGGAAACGCATACGGGCAAAGGCATAAGCACAAGTGGTGGAGAGTGTCACGATACCGATCGCGGTAATGGTGGCCACCTTCACTGAGTTCCACAGCCACAACAGCACCGGGAAAGGCGGTGGCGTCACACGGCCATCCGCGTGCTCTACGCTAAAGCCCAGCGCCAGTTTCCAGTGCTCCCAGGAGATCGTTTCCGGAATCAGACTGCCGGTGGCAAAGTTACCTTCACGTAGCGAGATAGCAATAACCATCAGCAGCGGAAACATGATCGCCGCGATAAAAATCAGCAGCAGCAGGTGCGTTGTTAAGAGACGCAGTTTCTGAGATTTGGGTTGTACCATAGCCATGTTCGTTGTCTCCCTTAATCAAACTTCATACGTGTGGCTTTCAGGTTCACGATGGCCAGTGCGCCTACCAGCAGGAAGATCAGTGTGGCAATCGCGGCCGCCAGACCGAAGTCCTGCCCGCCACCACCTTCAAAGGCAATACGGTAGGTGTAGCTCACGAGCAGGTCGGTATAACCGGCAGGCGTGGTGGTGCCAAGTCGATCCGGGCCACCGTTGGTCAACAGCTGAATCAGCACGAAGTTGTTAAAGTTAAAGGCAAAGCTGGCAATCATCAGCGGCGTTAGCGGCTTAATCAGCAGCGGCAGCGTAATCTTAAAGAAGTTCTGGAACGGGCCTGCGCCATCCATTGCTGAGGCTTCGTACAGGTCATCAGGAATCGCCTTCAGCAGCCCCATGCACAGGATCATCATGTACGGATAACCCAGCCAGGTGTTGACGATAATAATCATCGAACGGGCGGTGGTTGGGTCGCTGAACCAGGCCGGCTTGATGCCAAACAGCGCGCTCAGCATCATGTTGATTTCACCAAAGCTCTGGTTGAACAAGCCTTTGAAAATCAGGATCGAGATAAACGACGGGACGGCGTAGGGCAGGATCAGCAGGACGCGGTAAATCGCTTTGCCTTTCAGGGATTCCCACTGCACCAGACAGGCCAGAACCATCCCTACCGCAACGGTGAGGATTACCGTCAGGACTGAGAACACCACTGTCCAGACGAAGATGGCGAAGAACGGCTTCTGGATGCCTTCATCGGTAAAGACGCGGGTGAAGTTGTCCCACCCAATAGCGACGGTATAGCCTGGACTGAGTTTTTCTGTACCCCAGCTCCCGTCAGCGTTAATTGCCTGATAGTAACCAACATCGTTGTTAGCACGGTATTTTACGCCGCTCTGGTTATTGGTGAGCGTGCCGTCATCAGCCAGGGAGTAGAGCGGCTGCGTACCGGAGAACTGACGCAGTGAACTCATGATAACTTTGCTTTCATCCGGCAGAATGGCCGTTAACTGCGTCAGCGCCTGACGATTCTGGGTGATGGTACGCAGCGTCGCGCGTTCGCCAGTTGGCAGTGCATCAGCGTCCTTCAGTTGCAGTTTCTGCTCGCCGCCAAATTTAAAGGCGTCGGAAACGTAATTTTTTCCTGTTTCACCGTCGGTAAGGGCCAGTTGCCACTCATCACCCGCCGGATACAAGCCGAAATTATAGGTTTTGCCTGCCTGATATGAACGCTCCATCAGAACTTGTTGAGCGCGTTCAAAGGTCAGCTGGTTAGTACTGCTGTAGTTGGTGAAGGCAATGGCGATGGTGCAAACCAGCGGGAACAGGACAAACAGTCCCATACCGGCGACGCCAGGATAAACATAGCGCCAGGCATAAGTTTTACGGTTAGCGAAAATATACAGGCCAGCAGAGCTTAAAATCAGCGTCATGATGGCAAACAGGTACTCCCCCTGAGCATACATCAAAACAACAAGGTAACCGACCAGTAGCCCAAGCAGACCCATCACTGACCATTTAAGCCGGTCGCTTTGCCACCAGTGTTTCTTTTTAATGACATCCATGGGGTTCAATCCTCTTTACGCTTTATCTTTCGCACTACCTCTTTGTTGGCTGCGGAAGCGCACCCCAGTCACTTACTTATGTAAGCTCCTGGGGATTTGCCTCCTTGCCGCCTCGATGTAGCGCGAATGGTTTGCGTAACAACGTATTCAATAAACCTGATTCCCTAAGAAATAAGGGAAACCGTATTACTTGGTGATACGACCCTGCGCGTCTTTCAGTGCAGCATCAACAGTCTGACGACCGCTGGCGGCGTTGATCACTGCGGTACGAACGGCGTACCAGAATGCTGACATCTGCGGGATGTTCGGCATGATTTCGCCTTTCTGGGCGTTATCCATGGTGGCAGCGATGCGTGGATCTTTTGCTAATTGATCCTGGAAGGATTTCAGCGCAACGGCACCCAGCGGTTTGTCCTTGTTCACTTCATCCAGACCCTGATCGGTCAGCAGGTAGTTTTCGAGGAACTCTTTCGCCAGTTCTTTGTTCGGGCTGGCGGCGTTAATACCGGCGCTCAGTACCCCAACAAACGGTTTAGATGCTTTGCCTTTGAAGGTTGGCAGCAGCGTTACGCCGTAATTGATTTTGCTCTTGTCGATGTTCGACCATGCCCACGGTCCGTTAATGGTCATCGCGGTATCGCCTTTGTTAAAGGCCGCTTCAGCGATGGAATAGTCGGTATCCGCGTTCATGTGTTTGTTCTTGATGAGATCAACCAGGAAGGTCAGACCGGCTTTCGCGCCAGCGTTATCCACGCCGACGTCTTTCACATCGTACTTGCCGTTTTCAAACTTGAATGCGTAACCACCGTCGGCAGCAATCAGCGGCCAGGTGAAGTACGGTTCTTGCAGGTTGAACATCAGTGCAGATTTACCTTTCGCCTTCAGCTCTTTATCCAGCGCAGGGATTTCTTCCCAGGTTTTTGGCGGGTTCGGAACGAGGTCTTTGTTATAAATCAGTGACAGTGCTTCAACCGCGATTGGGTAGGCAATCAGCTTGCCGTTATAGCGTACGGCATCCCAGGTGAACGGATAGAGTTTGTCCTGGAACGCTTTGTCCGGGGTGATTTCGGCCAGCAGACCAGACTGTGCGTAACCGCCAAAACGGTCATGCGCCCAGAAGATAATGTCCGGGCCATCGCCGGTCGCGGCAACCTGCGGGAATTTTTCTTCCAGCTTGTCAGGGTGCTCAATGGTGACTTTGATACCCGTGTCTTTCTCGAATTTTTTGCCCACTTCAGCGAGGCCGTTGTAGCCTTTATCGCCGTTAATCCAGATAACCAGCTTACCTTCTTCAATCTTGGCGAGAGCCGAGGCGGAGAACATCATCGTCGTCAATGCGGACAATGCGAGGATGCGTGCGCCAGTTTTGATTTTCATAGTTCCCATCCTGTTTGGTGATTTTGCAGAGGTGGCTTAACGGTTACTAGTTTCTTTATACGACAACCTCTTTCCATCCTCCTTACCCCTACGCCCCACCGGTTCTTTATGTGATCTGTGTTACATAAATGTGAGTAATGCGTACTGGCGCACATAAAAACCCAGTGATTTTTGCAACCGACATCACGAAATTCCTCCACGGCGTACAGCCAGGGTCTCAGACGCTGTTCTCTCATCCTCCCGCCTCCTCCCCCATAAAAAAGCTGGGGGGTGGAGGATTCACGCAGTTAAGGGATAACGCATAGTCAATCCATCAATGAATGTTGCTGTCGATGACAGGTTGTAACGAAGGGAGAAGGGCATGGCGAGCGTACAGCTGCGAAATGTAACGAAAGCCTGGGGTGACGTGGTGGTATCGAAAGATATCAATCTCGACATTCACGAAGGGGAATTCGTGGTGTTTGTCGGACCGTCAGGCTGCGGTAAGTCAACCTTGCTGCGTATGATTGCCGGGCTGGAAACCATCACCAGTGGTGATTTGTTTATCGGGGAGACCCGGATGAACGATATTCCGCCCGCCGAACGTGGTGTGGGGATGGTCTTCCAGTCCTATGCGCTGTATCCCCATTTGTCCGTCGCAGAAAACATGTCATTCGGCCTCAAACTCGCTGGTGCGAAAAAAGAGGTGATGAACCAGCGTGTTAATCAGGTTGCGGAGGTGCTGCAACTGGCCCATCTGCTGGAGCGTAAACCCAAAGCGCTCTCCGGTGGACAACGTCAGCGTGTGGCGATTGGCCGGACGTTGGTTGCGGAGCCGCGTGTCTTTCTGTTGGACGAACCGCTGTCAAACCTCGATGCCGCACTGCGCGTGCAGATGCGTATCGAAATCTCCCGCCTGCATAAGCGTCTTGGTCGCACGATGATTTACGTCACCCACGATCAGGTCGAAGCGATGACCCTGGCCGATAAAATTGTGGTGCTGGATGCCGGTCGCGTTGCGCAGGTCGGCAAACCCCTGGAGCTGTACCACTACCCGGCTGACCGCTTTGTTGCCGGGTTTATTGGTTCGCCAAAGATGAACTTCCTGCCGGTGAAAGTGACGGCAACGGCGATCGATCAGGTTCAGGTTGAACTGCCTAACCGCCAGCAAATATGGCTACCAGTTGAAAGCCGTGCGGTGCAGGTCGGCGCCAATATGTCTTTAGGTATCCGCCCGGAACATCTGCTGCCCAGCGATATTGCTGATGTCACCCTCGAAGGTGAAGTACAGGTAGTCGAGCAGCTGGGTCACGAAACACAAATCCATATCCAGATCCCCGCCATCCGTCAGAACCTGGTTTACCGCCAGAACGACGTGGTGTTGGTAGAAGAGGGTGCCACATTCGCTATCGGCCTGCCGCCAGAGCGTTGCCATCTGTTCCGTGAGGATGGCACCGCATGTCGTCGGTTGCACCATGAGCCGGGCGTTTAAGGTCCCCATAAAAAAACGAAGCGCAAAACCATTCGTAGTTGCAGAAGGTGGCAGCGTTTAAAGAAAAGCAATGATCTCAGGAGATAGAACGATGATTACTCTGCGCAAACTCCCTCTGGCGGTTGCTGTGGCAGCAGGCATTATGTCTGTTCAGGCAATGGCTGTAGATTTCCATGGTTATGCTCGTTCCGGTATCGGCTGGACGGGTAGTGGCGGCGAACAACAATGTTTCCAGGCAACCGGTGCCCAAAGTAAATACCGTCTTGGTAACGAATGTGAAACCTATGCGGAAATCAAATTAGGTCAGGAAGTGTGGAAAGAGGGCGATAAGAGCTTCTACTTCGACACCAACGTTGCCTACTCCGTTGCACAGCAGAATGACTGGGAAGCGACCGATCCTGCTTTCCGCGAAGCCAACGTGCAGGGTAAAAACCTGATTGAATGGCTGCCGGGTTCCACCATCTGGGCCGGTAAACGTTTCTACCAGCGTCATGACGTCCATATGATCGACTTCTACTACTGGGATATTTCAGGTCCTGGTGCCGGTATTGAAAACATCGATCTGGGCTTCGGTAAACTGTCTCTGGCCGCAACCCGTTCTCAGGAAGCGGGTGGTTCTTACACCTTCAGTAGCCAGAATATCTACGACACATCCAAAGATACCGCGAACGACGTATTCGACATGCGTTTAGCGCAGATGGCCATTAACCCGGACGGCATGCTGGAACTGGGTGTTGACTACGGTCGTGCGAATAAAACTGACGGTTATAGCTACGCGGATAGCGCTTCTAAAGATGGCTGGATGTTCACTGCAGAACATACCCAGAGCATGCTGAAGGGCTATAACAAGTTCGTGGTTCAGTATGCAACTGATGCGATGACCACGCAGGGTAAAGGTGGCTCGCAGGGTACTTACGGTTCAACCTTCGATACCCAGGCAACACCAAATGATCCCGTTATCCATCATGTAAACAACAACATCAATAACAACGGTAGCCTGGTGCGCGTACTTGACCACGGTGCTATCTCTCTGGGCGACAAGTGGGACCTGATGTACGTCGGTATGTATCAGAATATCGACATGGATAACGACCTGGGTACTGAATGGTACACCGTGGGTATTCGTCCGATGTACAAATGGACACCAATCATGAGCACCCTGATGGAAGTCGGCTACGACAACGTCAAATCTCAACAGACTGGCGATCGCAACAGCCAATACAAAATCACCCTGGCGCAACAGTGGCAGGCAGGCGACAGCATCTGGTCTCGTCCGGCAATCCGCGTCTTTGCAACCTATGCCAAATGGGATGAAGAATGGGGCTACGTGAAAAACGGAGATTCGGTCTCTAAATATGCTGCTGCAACCAACTCCGGTATCAGCACCACCAGCCGTGGCGATAGCGACGAGTGGTCCTTCGGTGCCCAGATGGAAATCTGGTGGTAATCCGGCATTAACCTGACGTAATGACCTAAAGAGGGGCGTAAGCCCCTCTTACTTACGGTTTAGCGCGCTATTGCCTGGCCACCGCTGAACCCATGCTATCTGAGGTGATAACAATGAAAATGAAGAAAAGTCTCGTTGCCCTTTGTTTATCGGCAGGGTTATTTGCCAGCGTCCCTGGAATCAGCCTGGCCGATGTGAATATCGTTCCGCAGGACACCGCCGCTGCACCGTCGATTCCGACGGCTGCGTTGCAACAGCTGGCCTGGACGCCAGTCGATCAATCGAAAACCCAGTCCACGCAGCTTGCGAGCGCTGGCCAGCGTTTGGATGTTGCTGGAATTACCGGTCCGGTCGCGGCCTGGAGCGTACCGGCCAACATTGGTGAACTGACCCTGACATTGAGCAGTGAAGTTAACAAACAAACCAGCGTATTTGCGCCAAACGTCTTAATTCTTGATCAGAATATGACGCCATCTGCGTTCTTCCCCAGCAGCTATTTCACCTACCAGGAGCCCGGCGTAATGAGTGCCGATCGCCTGGAAGGCGTAATGCGTCTGACGCCGGCGCTGGGCCAGCAAAAGCTCTATGTTCTGGTCTTTACGACGGATAAAGACCTCCAACAGACCACGACCCTGCTTGATCCGGCAAAAGCCTATGCCAAGGGTGTCGGTAACGCCGTTCCCGATATTCCGGACCCGATCGCGCGTCATACCACCGATGGTCTGTTGAAATTGAAAGTCAAAACCAGCACGTCCTCCAGTGTGTTGGTGGGGCCGCTGTTCGGTTCTTCCGGCCCTGGCCCTGTCACTGTCGGTAATACCGCAGCGCCTGCGGTGACTTATGCGGCTCCGGCTACCGCGGTCGCCGCGCCGGCACCGCAACCAGTGAAGAAAAGCGAACCGATGCTGAATGACACTGAGAACTATTTTAACCAGGCGATTAAAGATGCCGTGGCGAAAGGTGATGTTGATAAAGCGCTGAAGCTGCTTGATGAAGCTGAACGTCTGGGATCAAAATCTGCCCGTTCCACCTTTATCAGCAGTGTAAAAGGCAAGGGGTAACCATCTCCCCACATTGTTGATTTTGCAACAACTGGTGCGTCTCCTGGCGCACCTTTTTTTATCCTTCGATGCTGATTGTTACACTTATGTTGCTCTACCGATCACTTAATCGTGTTTGCTCACCCCGCAAAGCCTTTTCTGCGATACAATGCCCTCAGGTTATGAATCGGAGAGTAAGGCATGCCACACCCCGCGTTAACGCAACTGCGTGCTCTGCGTTATTTTGATGCGATCCCGTCGCTTGACCCCCAATTGCTCGACTGGTTGTTACTGGAAGATTCCATGACCAAACGTTTTGAGCAGCAGGGAAAACAGGTCACCGTAACATTGATACGAGAAGGATTCGTTGGGCAAAATGAGGTCGCTGAAGAGTTGACGTTGCTGCCGACAGAACCCCGCTATTGGTTGCGGGAAATCCTGTTATGCGCAGATGGTGAGCCGTGGCTTGCCGGTCGGACCGTAGTGCCGGAATCCACCTTGTGCGGCCCCGAACTGGCTTTACAAAATCTGGGGAAAACTCCGCTCGGGCGCTATCTGTTTACATCATCGACATTGACCCGCGATTTTATTGAGATTGGCCGCGATGCAGCGCTATGGGGGCGTCGTTCCCGCCTGCGGCTGAGTGGTAAGCCGCTGATGCTTACCGAGCTTTTTTTGCCTGCATCGCCGTTGTATTGAGAGGAAGATAAAGATGGAGTGGAGTCTGACGCAGAATAAGCTGCTGGCGTTTCACCGCTTGATGCGTACGGATAAGCCAATCGGTGCCTTACTGCTGCTCTGGCCGACGCTGTGGGCGCTGTGGGTAGCGACCCCTGGCGTACCGCAATTGTGGATACTGGCGGTGTTTGTCGCCGGTGTGTGGCTGATGCGCGCCGCCGGATGCGTCGTGAATGATTATGCCGACCGCAAATTTGACGGACACGTCAAACGCACGGCAAACCGACCGCTGCCGAGTGGTGCGGTGACAGAGAAAGAAGCCCGAATACTGTTTGTTGTGCTGGTGTTGCTCGCCTTCCTGCTGGTTCTGACGCTTAACACGATGACGATTTTGTTGTCCGTTGCGGCGTTAGCACTGGCGTGGGTTTATCCCTTTATGAAACGCTATACACACCTGCCGCAAGTGGTGTTGGGGGCGGCGTTTGGCTGGTCTATTCCCATGGCGTTCGCCGCCGTCAGTGAATCTGTACCGCTGAGCTGCTGGTTGATGTTCCTCGCCAATATTCTCTGGGCGGTGGCTTATGATACCCAGTACGCGATGGTTGATCGTGATGACGATCTGAAGATTGGCATTAAATCGACCGCCATTTTGTTTGGTCAGAACGATAAGCTGATTATTGGCATTCTGCAGGTTGGTGTTTTGGCGCTGATGGCGATGGTGGGCTGGTTGAATGGCTTAGGACTGGGCTATTACTGGTCACTGCTGGTGGCGGGTGCGCTGTTTGTCTATCAGCAGAAACTGATTGTCGATCGTGAACGGGATGCCTGCTTTAAAGCGTTTATGAACAATAACTATGTGGGGTTGGTGCTGTTCTTAGGGCTGGCGATGAGCTACTGGCACCTTTGATTCTGGGTTAACCTGCAAAATAAAAACCGGTCAGTTCATTTTGACCGGTTTTTTTATGCTTACTCGCCCTGCGTTGCGCTTTCGATGGTCAGACGCACATCGGATGTGACCAGCTCGGCCAGCATCTGATAGATCTTCATCGTTTCTTCCGGTTCGGCATCACCGGTATCGCTGATGTAGCCCTCGTCACGCAGCGTCAGCACCAGAGAGCTGAACACGGCTTTATCGAAGAACTCAGGCGCGTTGATACCGTGCAGTACGGAAAGACGTTGCGCCACGGTACGGCTCTCTTTCTCCAGCGTACTGCGGTTGATGGACGGGTTTGCACTCAGCAGCCAGAAGGTAATGGCATAGCGCTGTAGTGTTTCACGCGCGCCCGCAGCCAACAGCTGAAGCGTGCGAGAGTGAACCGGGTTGATATGCAGCTCATCGTTCTGCAAAGTTATCAGACCCTGACGCTGCATTTCGTTGGCCAGCGCGTCAATCACGCCGGCAAGCTCATCACGCTCCCAACGCAGGAACAGCTCTGCTTTCAGCATCGGGTACAGCGCGTCAATATGCTGTTGTAACGCGGCGCGTGAAATCCGACGGTGCTGAGTCACAATCGCTGCCATCAACGAAGGCAGAACCAGCATGTGCGCAATGTTGTTGCGGTAGTAGGTCATCAGTACCGCCTGCTCACGCGGCAGAATGATGATGTCACCGATGGTGTCTTTCTCAACCTCAAACTTGTTCATCTGCAAGGCGTGGTCGATCAGTTCACTGGCGCTTTGTGTGGGAACTGTCGAATCCGCAGCATACGGTACATTGCGTAGCAGGCTCAGGTAGCAATCGAGCTGTTCGGTTAGCTGCTCGCGAGTCAGAGAACGCTGGCGGGAAGCCAGTAACGCGGTACAGCACAGGTTCATGGCGTTTGCTGCGCCCGCGTTGTTAATGCGTACCATCAGATCGGCAGCAATGTTATTCACTGTCGGCGTCAGCCAGGCCGGGCGAATAGACTCGATAGGATCGATAGATTCGCGCCACTCCGGCACATGCTGATTCAGGTAGGTCATCAATGGCATCGGTTCGCCAAAGTTAACGTAGCCCTGACCCAGATTACGTAGCTTGCTCAAACCGCGTAGCATTTGCGGCAGACTCTCTTTCTCTTTAGTCGCGCCACGCAGCTCTTTTGCGTAAGTCCCCACTTCCATCACGTGCTCGTAGCCGATGTAGATAGGCACCAGTGTAATGGGACGCGTACCGCCGCGCAGCATCGCCTGGATGGTCATCGACAGCGTGCCGGTTTTCGGGTCAAGCAGACGGCCGGTACGTGAGCGACCACCTTCGACAAAGTATTCAACCGAGTAACCACGGCTGAACAGCTCGCCCAGGTATTCGCGGAATACGGTGGAATAGAGCTTATTGCCTTTAAACGTACGACGAATAAAGAATGCGCCCAGACGGCGGAAAATCGGACCAGCCGGCCAGAAGTTCAGGTTGATCCCTGCAGCGATGTGCGGTGGAACCAGCCCCTGATGGTACAGAACATACGACAGCAGCATGTAGTCCATATGGCTGCGGTGGCACGGCACATAGACGATTTCATGCCCGTCGTGCGCCAGTTGGCGTACGCGCTCGGCATTGTGAACGTTAATTCCCTGGTACAGTCGGTTCCAGGTAAAGCCCAGGATACGGTCTGTCAGGCGGATCATCTCATAGGAGAAATTCGCGGCAATCTCTTCCATCAATGCGATAGCGTTTTGCTGCGCTTTTTCATGGGAGATTTTTTTGCTGCGAGCTTCATCTTCCACCGCGCGCGCGATGGCTTTTGAGGCCAGCAGTTTATTAAACAGATCCTGGCGGGCAGGGAGGCGAGGGCCAACCGCGGCTAAGCGCTGGCGGGCAAAGTGCATACGCGCGACGCGTGCCAGTTTCTGTGCGATGGTTTTATCTGTGCCGTGTTCGTCTGCCATGCGGCGCAGGGAGACGGAAGGTGAGAAGCGGACAAAACTGTCGCGTCCCAGCCAGGAGACGGCAAAGAATTTCTGTACGCCATTCAGCATGCGAAGTGGCGGATTGACCTCGCCTTTCTCGCGCCCTGGCGCACGGCCAAACATCACCGATACCGGCACCATCTGCACATCCAAATCGGGGTTGCTGCGATGCAGATCGAGATAGTTATGGAACAGCTTGATGGACTCTTCTTTTGGCGTGTAATAGGTGAATACACGCGGGCCGCCGTGTATAAACACGTAGCGCGGCAGCAAAGTCCCGTCTATCTCCAGCGGTTCCAGGGGATCGGGGAGGTCGTGCACCAGACATTGGGCACGCAGTGTCAGCAAGTCAGCTTTTGAGTTGTACGGTAAGACGTACATAATGGGACGAGAGGTATCGAGTCCCAATTCCGGGGCGGGTTCCGCCGGGATAGACTTGCTTTTTACCAGGATGCTTAATGGTAAATTCAGTAATTTGTAGTAAATTCGTGGCCAGCCGGACATAAACGATGTAAAGCCTCTGGTTAATAATGCAAATGCGCTGCAAGGATATCAGAAAGTTTAGTGAATTTCTGTGGTATCCCGTCATACTTCGCGCAGCTTTGCTTATGCCCTGAAACAAACAGGGTAACGATACAATGATACTAACGCTAATAATGTAAAAAGGTTCTTTTGATGGCCAATAATACCACTGGATTCACTCGGATTATCAAAGCAGCAGGCTATTCCTGGAAAGGTTTCCGTGCCGCATGGATCAATGAGGCGGCATTCCGTCAGGAAAGCGTTGCCGTACTGTTGGGGGTAGCAATTGCCTGCTGGCTGGACGTTGACGCGATTACCCGCGTACTGCTGATTGGTTCGGTGATGCTGGTGATGATCGTTGAAATTCTGAACAGCGCCATTGAGGCGGTCGTCGACCGGATTGGTTCTGAGTATCATGAGCTTTCTGGCCGGGCGAAAGATATGGGATCGGCTGCGGTATTGCTTTCTATTTTTGTCGCGCTGATCACCTGGGGCATCCTGTTGTGGTCGCATTTGCGATAAAGATTCCACAACTTCATAAATCTCCTGTTTTTTGTGCAGTTTGCGGTTCCAAATTCGCCTTTAGCTGTATATACTCACAGCATAACTGTATATACACCCAGGGGGCGGAATGAAAGCGTTAACGGCCAGGCAGCAAGAGGTGTTTGATCTCATTAGAGATCACATCAGCCAGACAGGTATGCCACCGACGCGTGCGGAGATCGCGCAGCGTTTGGGGTTCCGTTCCCCAAACGCGGCTGAAGAACACCTGAAAGCGCTGGCACGTAAAGGTGTGCTGGAAATCGTTTCTGGCGCATCGCGTGGTATTCGCCTGCTGCAGGAAGAAGAGGAAGGTTTACCGCTTGTTGGTCGTGTCGCGGCCGGTGAGCCCCTTCTGGCACAGCAGCACATTGAAGGTCATTACCAGGTTGACCCATCACTGTTCAAACCGAACGCCGATTTTCTGCTGCGCGTCAGCGGCATGTCGATGAAAGATATCGGGATTATGGATGGCGATTTACTGGCTGTGCATAAAACGCAGGACGTGCGCAATGGCCAGGTTGTTGTTGCCCGTATTGATGATGAAGTCACGGTTAAGCGCCTGAAAAAGCAGGGCAATAAGGTTGAGCTTCTGCCAGAAAACAGCGAGTTCAAACCGATCATCGTTGACCTGCGTGAACAAAGCTTCACTATTGAAGGGTTGGCTGTCGGCGTGATTCGTAACGGTGAATGGCTGTAATGATCTGCTGATTTCCTGTAGGCCGGAAAAGGCGTTTATATCGCTCTCCGGCAAGTTGCCCGATGACGTTACGCTTGTCGGGCCTACAAAAACGCGTTAATTCCTTTTCAGGCTCCTTTCCATGCCTTTCTTTACCTCCTCTGATAAAGCACTTTGGCACCTTGCCTTACCGATGATTTTCTCCAACATCACTGTCCCACTGCTGGGGCTGGTGGATACGGCGGTGATTGGTCATCTGGATAGCCCGGTCTACCTTGGTGGCGTTGCCGTTGGCGCAACAGCGACCAGTTTTCTCTTTATGTTACTGCTGTTTTTACGCATGAGTACCACCGGTCTGACAGCTCAGGCGTTCGGCGCGAAAAATCCGCAGGCACTGGCACGAGCGCTGGTTCAGCCGCTGATGCTGGCGTTGGGTGCCGGATTGCTTATCGCACTGTTTCGTACACCGGTTATCAGCCTGGCGTTGCATATCGTGGGAGGTAGTGAAGCGGTGCTGGAGCAGGCCAGACGTTTCCTTGAAATCCGTTGGCTCAGCGCGCCCGCCTCACTGGCCAATCTGGTGCTGCTTGGCTGGCTGCTTGGCGTCCAGTATGCACGCGCGCCAGTGATCCTGCTGATTGTTGGCAATGTGCTTAACATCGCGCTCGATTTGTGGCTGGTGATGGGCCTGCATATGAACGTGCAGGGCGCGGCGTTGGCGACGGTGATTGCTGAATATGTCACGTTACTGATCGGCCTGATGATGGTACGCAACGTTCTGCATTTGCGTGGGGTTTCGCTGGCGATGTTGAAGCTTGCGTGGCGCGGCAACTTCCGCCGTTTACTGGCGCTTAACCGTGACATCATGCTGCGTTCGCTGCTGTTACAACTCTGCTTTGGTGCTATCACGGTACTCGGGGCTCGCCTCGGTAGCGATGTCATTGCTGTCAATGCCGTTCTGATGACCCTGCTGACGTTCACCGCTTACGCGCTGGATGGATTTGCCTATGCCGTGGAAGCACATTCTGGTCAGGCTTATGGCGCGCGGGATGGCAGCCAGTTGCTGGATGTCTGGCGGGCGGCTTGCCGGCAGTCGGGTATCGTGGCAATCCTGTTTTCCCTGGTCTATGCCCTGTTCGGCGAGCAGATCATTGCGCTATTGACCTCATTGCCGCAGATCCAACTTCTGGCCGATCGCTATCTCATCTGGCAGGTGATTTTACCGCTGGTGGGCGTCTGGTGTTATCTGCTGGACGGGATGTTTATTGGCGCAACGCGTGCCGCGGAAATGCGTAACAGCATGGCCGTTGCGGCCGCGGGTTTCGCGTTAACGCTACTGGCTTTACCGCTACTGGGAAACCACGGCTTGTGGCTGGCGTTAACCGTTTTTCTCGCGTTGCGAGGTCTTTCACTGGCCTTCATCTGGCGACGTCACTGGCGTAAGGGCACCTGGTTTGCCTGATGCCTATGGTTAAAAATTCTGAATAGTAAATAAAACCCAGAATCCCTGACTACACTTATTATCACGCCCGGCAAAAACAGCATGTATCCGGGCGCAGCACTCTCGCTATTCACAACCTAACGATGAGGACTTGATGATGAATAAAGACGAAGTCAGCGGTAACTGGAAACAGTTCAAAGGTAAAGTGAAAGAGCAATGGGGCAAACTGACCGATGATGATATGACGGTCATTGAAGGTAAACGCGACCAGTTGGTAGGTAAAGTCCAGGAACGATACGGGTACGCGAAAGATCAGGCGGAGAAAGAAGTTAAAGATTGGGAAAAACGCAACGATTACCGCTGGTAATTAACCCCTCCCTCCTGAGAGTACAAGGATGTACGCTCTTTTATTTACCGCCCTACTTTCTTCTTCACCTGAATGGTATGGTCATGCTGGCAATCACCAGGATGGCGGCATGATTCAACTTCCACACATGCCGGACACAGGCCGTGGGCTTCAATCACGTTATGGCGCAGAGCAAATCCCATTTTAGCTGCCAGCGTATGCATAATATCTTCCACGCCTTCCGCACACTCTTCTTTTACCACACCACAGCGGTCACAAATAAACATTGCCGAGCTATGGGTTGGCTGATCGAACAGATGACAGAGCACATAGCTGTTGGTGGACTCCACTTTGTGCACAAAGCCTTGTTCAAGCAGAAAATCAAGCGCACGATACACTGTCGGGGGTTTGGCCTGAGGCTCGGTTTCCCGCAGCAGATCAAGCAGATCATAGGCGCTGATCGCACCTTCCTGCAGGCTCATCAGGCGCAGCACTTCGAGGCGTTGTGGCGTTAGTCGCACGTTACGTTGCACACAGAGTTTTTCAGCTTGAGCCAATAACTCCTGCGTGGTGGTTTTGTCCATTTGGCGCCTCGATTTGTGTGGAAGGTTAATCCCTTACTTTATCATGTTCTGCTTAAAACGCCGAGATCCACCGCTGTGTGCTATACCTGACGCATCGCAACACTGGAAAATTACCATGAAAAAACCCGATTGTATTCGCCACTGGCGTGAAGTTGAGGGGGCTGATGACTCCACCTATCCAGGCAGCGATGAGCTTTTTTCTATTGGCGCGCCGCTGGCCCGCAGGTTGGGGTTAGGGCGATTAGGCATTCACCACGAACGTCTGCCGCCGGGACGTCGTACTTCTTATCCACACGCTGAAAGCGATGAAGAAGAGTTTATCTACGTGCTGGAAGGCTACCCGGAAGCCTGGATAAATGGTTACTTATGGAAGCTGGAACCCGGCGATAGCGTCGGTTTTCCGGCAGGAACCGGCGTGTGCCACACTTTTATCAACAACACCAGTGACGAGGTGCGGCTGCTGGTCGTCGGTGAGGCGAACAAGAAGCATAACCGCATCTACTATCCGCTCAATCCGGTCTATGCGGTCACGCGTGAGGATCGCTGGGTTGACCATCCGCCACAGTTTTTTGGTCCACACGACGGAAAACCCGGGCGGAAATGACGATCTACGCGGACGAAGAGCGCTATCCACGATGATGTGGCTCACTATCGCAACGGTCTATGCTATAGTAGCGCCCCTTTTTTAACCGGATGCTTGAATATTCGCCATGCTGCCTGAATCTCAGTCTACCGCTTTTCCCGCTCATCGTTTTTCTATCGCGCCGATGCTTGACTGGACGGACAGACACTGCCGTTACTTTTTGCGCCTGCTGTCCCGCCAGACGTTGCTCTATACGGAGATGGTGACCACCGGGGCAATCATTCATGGCAAAGGCGACTATCTGGCGTATAGCGACGAAGAGCATCCGATAGCCTTACAGCTGGGCGGAAGCGACCCGGCGGCACTGGCCCAGTGCGCAAAGCTGGCTGAGGCACGAGGCTATGACGAGATTAACCTCAACGTCGGCTGCCCTTCCGATCGCGTACAAAACGGGATGTTTGGCGCTTGCCTGATGGGGAATGCGCAACTGGTCGCCGATTGCGTGAAAGCGATGCGTGATGTGGTGTCGATTCCGGTGACGGTCAAAACGCGTATCGGTATCGATGATCAGGACAGCTACGAATTCCTGTGTGACTTCATCAATACGGTTTCCGGTAAAGGTGAATGTGAGATGTTTATCATCCACGCCCGCAAGGCCTGGTTGTCCGGGCTAAGCCCGAAAGAAAACCGTGAGATCCCGCCGCTGGATTATGACCGTGTTTATCAGTTGAAGCGTGATTTTCCGCACCTGACGATGTCGATAAACGGTGGAATTAAATCACTGGAAGAAGCAAAGACGCATCTGCAATATATGGACGGCGTAATGGTGGGCCGGGAAGCCTATCAAAACCCGGGTATTCTGGCATCGGTCGACCGTGAAATTTTTGCTGCGTCCACTCCGGATGCTGACCCTGTCGCCGTGGTGCGTGCCATGTACCCGTATATTGAGCGTGAACTGAGCCAGGGGACCTATCTGGGGCATATTACCCGCCATATGCTGGGTTTGTTCCAGGGCATTCCAGGCGCACGCCAATGGCGTCGTTATCTGAGCGAAAATGCGCATAAAGCCGGGGCCGATATTAACGTTCTGGAACATGCGCTGAAACTGGTAGCGGATAAGCGTTAAGTTCTCACCAAAAGTTAGTCAATTTCGCCACGCCCTGCGTTTTGTCGCGGGGCGTTTTCTTTATAAATCAAAGTATTAATTTTGGCATGTTTCTTGTAATGCAATGGAGAGAATTTCATTTCGGGAGAGCATCATGCTGGAACTACTTTTTGTGATTGGCTTTTTTGTCATGCTGATGGTCACTGGCATATCACTGTTGGGCATCCTCGCCGCGCTGATGGTGGCGACGGCAGTGATGTTCCTCGGCGGGATGTTTGCGTTGATGATTAAACTGTTACCCTGGCTGTTACTGGCTGTCGCCGTCGTGTGGGCGATCAAGGCGATAAAAGCGCCAAAAGTCCCACAGTATCAGCGCAATAACCGTCGGTTTTACTAAGGTATTGAGCGGTGCGTCACAACCTGAAACATTGCCTTTAGAACCAAATAGGAATTGATAATCAAATCTGTCACTATTGCGCGGTTAACGAATTCATCGAGCTGTACCCTACATACAGCCGAACTAAAAAAAGAAAGGGCTTCCTGCGGGAAGCCCTAATTCTTTCCCCATCATAATTCAAATTCCAGGTGTGTTGGCTGCTTTCATTCACCCCAGTCACTGACCCCAGTAAGCGCCTGGGGATTGAATTATTTAGGGGACATGATGGCGTTACGGTATCAGCAAACTCGACCCCTGCGTGGCCCGACTTTCCAGCACTTCATGGGCACGCTGCGCGTCGTGCAGCGCGAATGTCTGACCAGGCGCGACATCCACTTTAATCACCCCGCTGGCAATCAATGAGAAAAGCTCATTGCTGGCTTCAGTTAATTCATGGCGGTTGGTGATGTAACCCTGTAGAGAAGGGCGCGTTACATACAGTGAACCTTTCTGATTCAGAATACCTAAGTTAACGCCGGTTACCGGCCCGGAGGCGTTGCCAAAGCTGACCATCAATCCCCGGCGTTGCAGGCAATCCAGTGAGGCTTCCCAGGTATCTTTTCCCACCGAGTCGTATACCACCCGCACTTTTTTACCACCGGTGATCTCCTTAACCCGTTCGACGATACTTTCTTCTCGGTAGTTAATCACTTGCCATGCACCGGCCTGCTGCGCTATTTGCGCCTTCTGCGCATTGCCGACAGTACCAATCAGCTTCGCTCCCAGCGCTTTTGCCCACTGGCAGGCAATCAGCCCGACACCGCCCGCTGCAGCATGGAACAAGAAGGGCTCATTGGGCTGGATTTCGTAGGTTTTACGTAACAGATAAAAAACGGTTAACCCTTTCAGAAATGAGGCTGCTGCCTGCTCAAAAGAGATGGCATTAGGCAGAATGGCGGCTTTATCAGCTGGCACGTTGTGCACAGAACTGTACGCGCCAAGTGTTGACTGGGCATAAACCACACGATCGCCAACGTTAATGTGCGTCACCTTGCTCCCGACTTTACTGACCACGCCTGCTGCTTCTGTGCCCAGACCACTGGGTAACGAGGGGGGCGGATAAAGTCCACTGCGGATGTAGGTGTCGATGTAGTTGATGCCAATCGCTTTGTTCTCGACCTGGATTTCATGTTCCGCCGGGTCAACGGGCGTAAACTCCACAGCCTTCAGTACATCAGGGCCGCCGTGCTTGTGAAATTCAATACGTGTTGCCATGCTTCCTCCAGAAATGTGGTAATCTTTCGACCCAATCATTATCTCGGTAACTCCATTCACTATGGCAGGAAATAAACCCTTCAACAAACAACAGACTGATGCTCGTGAGCGCGATCTCCAGGTCGCCGGGCTGAAAGTACCGCCGCACTCGATTGAAGCGGAACAGTCGGTGTTGGGCGGTTTAATGCTGGATAACGAACGCTGGGACGATGTGGCCGAGCGCGTGGTTGCGGAGGATTTTTACACCCGCCCGCATCGGCATATTTTCACCGAAATGCATCGCCTGCAGGAGATGGGAAAACCTATCGACCTGATTACGCTGGCAGAGTCGCTGGAGGTTCAGGGACAGCTGGATAGCGTCGGCGGTTTTGCATACCTGGCTGAGTTATCTAAAAACACGCCAAGTGCGGCGAATATTAGCGCCTATGCTGATATCGTCCGCGAACGCGCCGTTGTTCGTGACATGATTTCGGTGGCCCATGAAATTGCGGAAGCCGGTTTCGATCCGCAAGGACGCTCCAGTGAAGACCTGCTGGATCTCGCGGAATCCCGCGTCTTTAAAATCGCCGAAAGCCGCGCCAATAAAGACGAAGGCCCGAAAAATATTACCGATGTACTCGACGCCACCGTCGCGCGTATTGAACAGTTGTTCCAGCAGCCGCACGACGGCGTCACCGGGGTGAATACCGGCTATGACGACCTCAACAAAAAGACCGCGGGTCTACAGCCGTCGGACTTGATTATTGTCGCGGCACGTCCGTCGATGGGGAAAACGACATTTGCAATGAACCTCGTCGAAAATGCGGCGATGTTGCAGGATAAGCCGGTTCTTATCTTCAGTCTCGAAATGCCATCAGAACAGATCATGATGCGTTCTCTGGCCTCGCTTTCGCGCGTGGATCAGACCAAAATCCGTACGGGTCAACTGGATGATGAAGACTGGGCGCGGATTTCCGGAACAATGGGTATTTTGCTGGAGAAACGAAATATCTATATTGATGATTCCTCCGGTCTGACGCCAACGGAAGTGCGATCGCGCGCACGCCGTATCGCCCGTGAACACGGCGGTATCGGACTGATCATGATCGACTACCTGCAATTGATGCGTGTACCGTCGCTCTCCGATAACCGTACGCTGGAAATTGCAGAAATTTCCCGCTCGCTGAAAGCATTAGCGAAAGAACTGCATGTGCCGGTGGTGGCGCTGTCACAGCTTAACCGTTCTCTGGAACAACGTGCTGACAAGCGCCCGGTTAACTCAGATTTGCGTGAATCAGGTTCTATCGAGCAGGATGCTGACTTAATCATGTTTATCTATCGTGATGAGGTTTATCACGAGAACAGCGACCTGAAAGGGATCGCTGAAATTATTATTGGTAAGCAACGTAACGGTCCAATCGGTACGGTGCGTCTGACGTTTAATGGTCAATGGTCGCGCTTTGATAACTATGCGGGCCCTCAGTATGATGATGAGTAATTTCTAAGGAATTCAAATGCAAGCGGCAACTGTTGTGATTAACCGCCGCGCTCTGCGACACAACCTGCAACGTCTGCGTGAACTGGCACCTGCCAGTAAACTGGTTGCGGTCGTGAAAGCGAACGCTTACGGCCATGGTCTGTTAGAGACCGCGCGAACGCTCCCTGATGCGGACGCTTTTGGTGTCGCTCGTCTTGAAGAAGCCCTGCGGCTACGCGCGGGAGGGATCACGCAGCCCATCCTGCTGCTGGAGGGATTTTTTGATGCAGCCGATCTGCCGACGATATCCGCGCAGCGTCTGCATACTGCCGTACATAACCAGGAGCAGCTCGATGCTCTGGAAGCGGCCGAGCTGGCTGAACCTGTCACGGTCTGGATGAAGCTCGATACGGGTATGCACCGCCTGGGCGTCCGTCCGGAGCAGGCTGAGGCGTTTTATCAGCGCTTAACGCAATGTGAAAACGTGCGCCAGCCGGTCAATATCGTTAGCCACTTTGCCCGTGCCGACGAACCTGAGTGTGGCGCGACCGAAAAGCAGCTCGATATCTTCAATAGCTTTTGCGAAGGTAAGCCGGGGCAGCGATCAATTGCTGCATCAGGCGGTATTTTGCTGTGGCCGCAGTCTCACTTCGACTGGGCGCGTCCGGGTCTGATTCTGTATGGTGTATCACCGCTGGAAAATCACTCCATCGGAGAAGATTTTGGCTGTCAGCCTGTGATGTCACTGACATCGAGCCTGATTGCCGTGCGAGAGCATAAAGCTGGTGAGCCAGTAGGTTATGGTGGCACATGGCAGAGCGAACGCGACACACGTCTCGGCGTGGTGGCGATGGGGTATGGCGATGGTTATCCACGCGCTGCGCCGTCGGGTACGCCGGTGCTGGTTAACGGCCGTGAAGTGCCGATTGTCGGTCGTGTTGCGATGGATATGATCTGCGTGGATTTAGGCCCAGAGGCGCAGGATAAAGCGGGCGATCCCGTGATCCTGTGGGGCGATGGCCTGCCTGTGGAACGCATCGCAGAAATGACGAAAGTAAGTGCTTACGAACTTATCACGCGTCTGACATCAAGGGTTGCGATGAAATATATCGATTAAATACCTGATATGCCGGATAAGGCGCTACCGCCGCCATCCGGCAATATTCTCACCAACGGCAACATCCTCTCGATCTTCTCCCGCTTCCGGTTTATTGTGTTCTTACCCCACTGCCTGTAAACCTGGAGAACCACACGTGTTTCAAAAAGTTGACGCCTACGCGGGCGACCCGATTTTATCGCTCATGGAGCGCTTTAAAGAGGATTCACGTAGAGACAAAGTGAACCTCAGCATTGGTCTGTATTACAACGAAGAGGGGATTATTCCTCAGCTTAAAGCCGTTGCAGAAGCGGAAGCTCGTCTCAATGCGAAGCCGCATGGCGCTTCGCTGTATCTGCCGATGGAAGGCCTGAACACGTATCGCCATACCATTGCGCCGCTACTGTTTGGGGCGCAGCATCCGGTACTCCAGCAACAACGCGTGGCAACGATTCAGACGCTGGGGGGGTCTGGTGCGTTAAAAGTAGGTGCGGACTTCCTGAAGCGTTACTTCCCTGATTCTGGCGTATGGGTCAGCGATCCGACGTGGGAAAACCATATCGCGATTTTTGAAGGTGCGGGATTCGAAGTAAGTACTTACCCATGGTATGACGACGCGACTAATGGCGTTCGTTTCAACGACCTGCTGGCAACATTGAGCACCTTACCGGCACGTAGCATTGTGCTGCTGCATCCATGCTGCCATAACCCGACGGGTGCGGATTTAACACCAGCACAGTGGGATGCGGTTATTGAGATCCTGAAAGCGCGCGACCTGATCCCGTTCCTCGACATTGCCTACCAGGGTTTTGGTGGCGGAATGGAAGATGATGCGTACGCCATCCGCGCGATTGCGAGTGCTGGTTTACCGACTCTGGTTAGCAACTCATTCTCTAAAATTTTCTCATTGTATGGCGAACGTGTTGGCGGGCTTTCTGTGGTGTGTGAAGACGCAGATGCCGCGAGTCGTGTTCTGGGGCAGCTAAAAGCGACGGTTCGTCGTAACTACTCCAGCCCGCCAAACTTTGGCGCACAGGTCGTTGCCGCGGTACTGGGTGATGAAGAGCTGAAAGCCAGCTGGCTGGCGGAAGTTGAGGTCATGCGTACCCGCATTCTGGCGATGCGTCAGGAACTGGTAAACGTGCTGAACGCTGAGATTCCGGGCCGTAATTTCGACTACCTGCTGCAACAGCGTGGTATGTTCAGCTATACCGGGCTGAGTGCGGCTCAGGTTGACCGCCTGCGTGATGAGTTTGGTGTTTACCTGATTGCCAGCGGACGCATGTGCGTTGCGGGCTTAAATCACGGCAACGTGAAGCGGGTTGCGAAGGCATTCGCCGCGGTCATGTAACGGGTTTGTCATTTATCGGACTGTGATGCCGGATGGCGGCGTAAATGCCTTATCCGGCCTACAAGGACATATGGATTTTTCATTTGTAGGCCTGATAAATGCAGCGCCATCAGGCACGCTTTCCTGTGTGATCATCCTCTTTTTCTGTAACAAAACCAGAGAAAATCCTTCCTTTCCCTTCCCCCAGGGGGTAAGGTCAGATAGTTTTTTGACCAGTTGTTAAATAAAAAATCATAACTAACTGACTACTTAGGGAAAAATATGCGCAAGATTACGTTGGCACTGAGTGCCGTTTGTTTATTGTTCACGTTGAATCAGTCAGCCCAGGCTTTAGTTTCTTCTCCTTCTCAGCTTAATCCCGGTACTAACGTTGCTAAACTTGCTGAGCAGGCCCCCATTCACTGGGTCTCTGTTGCACAAATTGAAAATAGTCTGACGGGCCGCCCGCCGATGGCCGTTGGCTTTGATATCGATGATACGGTTCTCTTTTCCAGCCCGGGCTTCTGGCGCGGTAAAAAAACATACTCCCCGGACAGCGAGGATTACCTGAAAAACCCGGCCTTTTGGGAGAAAATGAACAACGGTTGGGATGAGTTCAGCATTCCGAAAGAAGTCGCGCGGCAGTTGATTGATATGCATGTGCGTCGTGGGGACAGCATCTTTTTCGTGACCGGACGCAGCCCGACGAAGACCGAAACGGTCTCTAAAACGCTATCTGATAACTTCCACATCCCGTCTGCAAATATGAACCCGGTTATTTTTGCCGGTGACAAGCCAGGTCAGAACACCAAAACGCAGTGGTTGCAGGAAAAAAATATCCGCATGTTCTACGGCGACTCCGATAATGACATCACCGCCGCTCGCGATGTTGGTATCCGCGGGATTCGTATTCTGCGCGCCTCTAACTCTACCTATAAGCCGCTGCCACAGGCAGGAGGGTTTGGCGAAGAGGTGATCGTAAACTCAGAGTACTGAGGTCATCGAATGCGGGTTGATGATTTTTTAAACAAAATTACGTTGCCGGCTTTTACCTTTTGCGGACTTGCTGCACACTGAATAAATGATGTTCTCATTAGGCGACTTGCTGGTAAGGGGAATAAAAATGACGAATTCGGAGTTGCTGCAATACTGCATGGCGAAAACAGGTGCGGAGCAGAGCGTGCACAGTGACTGGAAAGCCACACAAATCAAAGTCGAAGATGTGCTCTTTGCCATGGTAAAAGAGGTGGAAGAACGCCCGGCGGTCTCTCTGAAAACCAGCCCGGAACTGGCGGAGTTGTTACGCCAGCAGCATAGTGATGTCCGACCAAGTCGGCATCTGAACAAAGCACATTGGAGTACGGTGTATCTGGATGGCTCGTTGCCGGATTCGCAAATTTATTATCTGGTCGATGCCTCTTATCAACAGGCGGTGAACACGCTGCCGGAAGATAAACGCCGGATACTGGCGCAGCCCTGATCTGTTTCGCCGGATGCGGCGCAAGCACCTTATCCGGCCTACAGCTATTTATCGATTTTCGAGCCGATTCGTAGGCCTGATAAGCACCGCGCCATCAGGCACAGCTTTTATGCCTATACTGCAGGCCTGATCAGCGCAGCGCGATTACAGCAGCGGTTTGAGGAAGCGGGCCGTGTGTGAGGCTTCACACTCAGCAACTGTTTCTGGCGTACCGGAAACCAGAATTTCGCCGCCGCCGCTACCCCCTTCCGGACCGAGATCGACAATCCAGTCGGCTGTTTTAATCACGTCCAGATTGTGCTCAATCACCACAATGGTGTTGCCCTGATCCCTGAGCTGATGCAACACGTCAAGCAGTTGCTGAATATCGGCAAAATGTAGCCCGGTTGTGGGTTCATCAAGAATATACAGCGTCTGTCCGGTGCCGCGTTTTGACAGCTCACGCGCCAGCTTCACACGCTGGGCTTCACCGCCAGAAAGCGTGGTCGCGGACTGGCCCAGTCGAATGTACGTCAAGCCAACATCCATCAGCGTTTGCAGCTTACGCGCCAGCGCAGGAACAGCATCGAAGAACTCGCGAGCTTCTTCAATCGTCATATCCAGCACTTCGTGGATGGTCTTGCCCTTGTACTTAATCTCCAGCGTTTCACGGTTATAACGCTTACCTTTACACTGGTCGCACGGCACGTAAATATCTGGCAGGAAATGCATTTCGACTTTGATCACGCCATCGCCCTGGCAGGCCTCGCAGCGTCCACCACGAACGTTAAAGCTGAAACGACCTGGCGTGTAACCACGCGCACGGGATTCCGGTACGCCGGCAAACAGTTCGCGCACAGGCGTAAACACGCCGGTGTAGGTTGCCGGGTTGGAACGTGGCGTACGACCAATCGGGCTTTGGTCAATGTCGATTACTTTGTCGAAATGTTCCAGACCCTGGATATCCCGGTATGGCGCGGGCTCTGCCAGCGTGGCGCCGTTAAGCTGAGTCTGGGCAATCGGGAACAATGTGTCGTTAATCAGCGTCGACTTCCCGGAACCGGACACGCCGGTAATACAGGTAAACAGGCCCACCGGCAGCGTCAGGGTGACATCTTTCAGGTTGTTGCCGCGTGCGCCGGTCAGCTTCAGCACTTTTTCCGGGTCAGCCGCAACACGTTGTTTTGGCACTTCAATTTTGCGCTGACCGCTCATGTACTGGCCGGTCAGCGACTCAGGCACCGCCATGATATCTTCCAGCGTCCCTTCGGCCACAACCTGACCACCGTGAACGCCTGCTCCAGGGCCAATATCGATAACATGATCGGCGGCGCGAATGGCATCCTCATCGTGCTCAACCACAATCACGGTGTTACCCAGATTGCGCAGATGGATAAGTGTCCCGAGCAGACGTTCGTTATCGCGCTGATGCAAACCGATTGACGGTTCATCCAGCACGTACATTACACCGACCAGACCGGCACCAATCTGGCTTGCCAGACGAATACGTTGTGCTTCGCCACCGGAGAGCGTTTCTGCTGAACGGGACAGCGTCAGATAGTTCAGGCCTACGTTGACCAGGAACTTAAGGCGGTCGCCGATCTCTTTGAGGATTTTCTCGGCAATCTTCGCCCGTTGACCTGCAAGTTTCAGGTTGTTGAAGAAATCCATTGCATGGCCGATGCTCATGTCGGAAATCGCAGGCAATGGCGTATTCTCGACAAACACGTGACGAGCTTCCCGACGTAGACGGGTTCCGTCACAGCTGGCGCACGGTCTGTTGCTGATAAACTTGGCTAACTCTTCGCGGACTGCACTGGATTCCGTCTCTTTATAGCGACGTTCCATATTGTGCAATACACCTTCAAACGGGTGGCGACGTACCGACGTATCGCCGCGATCGTTCATGTATTTGAATTCGATATTCTCTTTGCCGGAACCGTATAGCACCACTTTGTGAACCGCAGGATTCAGGCTGGCCCACGGGGCTTCTACATCGAATTGATAGTGCTCAGCCAGAGACTTAAGCATCTGGAAGTAATAGAAGTTACGGCGATCCCAGCCACGAATTGCCCCACCAGCCAGCGACAGCTCCGGATTTTGGATCACGCGGTCCGGGTCGAAGTACTGTTGTACGCCAAGACCATCGCAGGTTGGACACGCGCCAGCCGGGTTGTTGAACGAGAACAACCGTGGCTCCAGCTCGCGCATGCTATAGCCACAAATAGGGCAGGCGAAGTTGGCGGAGAAGAGCAGCTCTTCTGCTTTCGGATCATCCATATCAGCGACCACCGCCGTACCACCGGAAAGCTCCAGTGCGGTCTCAAATGATTCGGCCAGTCGCTGGGTGAGATCGTCACGTACCTTGAAGCGGTCAATCACCACTTCGATAGTGTGTTTCTTTTGCAGCTCAAGTTTAGGTGGATCGGAAAGGTCGCACACTTCACCATCAATACGCGCGCGGATATAGCCCTGGCCTGCCAGGTTTTCCAGCGTTTTGGTGTGCTCACCTTTACGTTCTTTAATTACTGGTGCCAGCAACATCAGGCGCTTGCCTTCTGGCTGTGACAGGACGTTGTCCACCATCTGGCTGACAGTTTGCGCCGCCAGTGGCACGTCGTGATCCGGGCAGCGTGGCTCGCCAACGCGGGCATACAGCAGGCGCAGATAATCGTGAATTTCGGTAATTGTCCCAACCGTGGATCGCGGGTTATGCGACGTCGATTTCTGCTCGATTGAGATGGCAGGAGAGAGCCCCTCAATGTGGTCGACGTCCGGTTTTTCCATCAGCGACAGAAACTGACGTGCGTACGCGGAAAGGGATTCAACGTAACGACGCTGCCCTTCGGCATACAAGGTGTCGAAAGCGAGCGAAGATTTGCCTGAGCCCGAAAGCCCGGTGACGACAATCAGCTTGTCGCGCGGGATGACGAGGTTGATGTTTTTGAGATTATGGGTGCGGGCGCCCCGAACTTCGATCTTATCCATTCATCTTTCCCGGATTAAACGCTTTTTGCCTGGCTGCATGGTGCTACCGGCGATCACAAACGGTTAATTATGACACAACCTAACCTGAATGGATATACAGTATTGGAATGCAAAACACAGGCGTCTGTGCAACAATGTCTGGCTGAGGTTGTTTACTGGAATCAACTTCGCAACGTAGTAAAAGCGCTATTGGAAATGCTACAATCCCGTGCTTACACTTATTCAGTAACGTTTTTCAGGAGACACGATCATGGCCAGCAGAGGCGTAAACAAGGTGATTCTCGTCGGTAATCTGGGCCAGGACCCGGAAGTACGCTATATGCCGAATGGTGGCGCAGTTGCCAACATTACGCTGGCTACTTCCGAATCCTGGCGTGATAAAGCGACCGGTGAAATGAAAGAGCAGACTGAGTGGCACCGTGTTGTGCTGTTCGGCAAACTGGCGGAAGTCGCCGGCGAATATCTGCGTAAAGGTTCTCAGGTCTATATTGAAGGCCAACTGCGTACTCGCAAATGGACCGATCAATCCGGCGTAGAAAAATACACCACTGAAGTCGTTGTTAACGTTGGCGGCACCATGCAAATGCTGGGTGGTCGTCAGGGCGGCGGCGCACCGGCAGGTGGTGGTCAGCAGCAGGGTGGTTGGGGTCAGCCTCAGCAGCCACAGGGCGGCAACCAGTTCAGCGGTGGCGCACAGTCTCGCCCGCAGCAATCCGCTCCGGCAGCACCGTCTAACGAACCGCCGATGGACTTCGACGACGATATTCCGTTCTAATCCCTCTGCTTTATTTCGTAAATCAGGGTTGCCCCAGTGTCGGGGTAACCCCATTCCTTTCTGTTATCAGTTCAACACCATCGGCCAGTCTGGCGGAGTATGGCTCATCACGTCGAGCATCACGGATTCGATGTTATTCCAGATAGTGGATACATCGACCAGGGTGATACCGAGTAATCCGGTTGCAAACCAGCAGGCAAAAACAAGCCCTAAACCGCTACTGATAACGGCCAGTCCAACATAATCTGATTTACGAAAACGAATATTGAGCGTACTGGCTAAAAACATCAGTACTGCGCTGAGCAGTTGCCACCGCAGAAGAACCACGCCAGTTGTTATTGTTGCCATGAAAAACGTCCTCAGAAAGTCTTGATGCCCAGGACAGCGCGGGGTTGTTCACAGGGGGTGTGGTACTCTGGCTACCGAGGGCAATAACATGAATGAAACAATGTTTCTGTTACATTATTTGTGTGAACTATATCACAACTGCTCGTTTGTTCACCAGTATCTGACGTTATTTTTGCTGGTCTTTATCCATGGAAACTGTGCGGTTATCCTGATTCATAAACGAATAATAAATTATGCGTTATGTAAGATGCATTCATGTTGCTTGTTTTCTTTATCCGAAATTAATCGTTAAAAAAGTTAATGTGTTTTATACGTGCCGTCAGTATAGCGCGTGTAAAACATTACTCCTTCTTGATAATGATGTTGCAAAATAAGCGTAACTTTAAGTTTGCCTTACGGGAAAATAATATCATCATCCACTATTATCAGACTTTTACATAGAGACGTCTGTTGATAATGTTGATAGATTCATGCAACTTAACCAGCTGGTGTTTATAGCATCCTGCCTTGAAGGGTACTGGCATATACGAAACAGGGATATAGGGCTGACATGAATCTCAGTGCGCAAAGCAAGATGCTGAAGCTCCTCGGCACGCTTACGGTGGTATTGCTCCCCGTGGTGCTGGCGCTATGGTTTGCTCATATCCGGGCGATGTCCGAAACCCGCACTCAACTCCACTCTTTTGCTCAACTGGTGTTAAATAAAACGGAACTGGTGATCCAGCAAGCTGATTTAGCGCGTGATATGGCTCAACTGTATCAGGGCAAGATGTGTACCCCTGCACATCAGAAAAGTATGCTGAATATTATTCGCGGGCGTTTATATATCAGCGAGCTAATTTATGCACAGGCTGATCATTTTTTGTGCTCTACGTCGATGGCGCCGTCAGTTCCCTATATTATGCCAACCGCTGACTATAAACGTACGCCGGACGTTTCGATCTATTACTATCGCGATACGCCTTTTTTCTCTGGCTACAACATGACGTATATGCAAAGAGGAAACTACGTCGTTGTCATTAACCCATTATCTTACAGCGAAGTCATGTCAGATGACCCTGGCCTATTGTGGGGCGTCTATGACACGATAACGGATACTTTCTTCTCCGCCAGCAATCAGTCGCATGTTAAGCAATTTCTGCCACTGGTGCGCGGTAAAGCCTCTACCTTCCAACTGGACGATCGGTTCTATACCATCGTTCGCTCTGAGAAACGCCCGATCGCGATTATTGTTTCGACTACCAGCGATCGCGTCCATCAAAATTTCTATCACGAAGCCGCACTAACGATCCCCTTTGGGGTGATCTGCAGCATTCTGATGCTGTTGATGTGGTGGCGCACGCGCCAGCAGTACCATTCCCCTCGTCGTTTGTTAAGACGTGCACTGGAAAAACGCCAGCTACGCCTGCATTACCAGCCGATCATCGATATCAAGAATGGTCAATGTGTGGGGGCCGAGGCGCTGATGCGTTGGCCAGGTTGTAAAGGTGAGGTCATGAGCCCGACGGAATTTATTCCGCTGGCTGAAAAAGAAGGCATGATTGAAAGGATCACGGATTATGTGGTCGAAGAAGTGTTCAATGATTTAGGGTATTTTCTTTCTGCGCATCCCCAGATTTATATCTCAATTAACCTCTCAGCTTCTGATTTCCATTCATCCCGGCTGATTGCCCTGATCGCCGAGAAAGCGCGTGATTACTCAGTGGCTGCTCAGCAAATTAAAGTCGAAGTGACGGAGCGTGGATTCATTGATGTGCAGAAAATGACCCCGGTAATCCAGGCATTCCGTCAGGCAGGTTATGAAGTGGCATTTGATGATTTTGGGACGGGATATTCCAATCTGCACAATCTGGCGGCACTGAACGTGGATATTCTGAAGATTGATAAATCTTTTATTAGTACGCTGGCGACCAACAGTACCAGCCACCTGATTGCCGAACATATCATCGAGATGGCGCAAAGCTTACAGCTGAAGACAATTGCTGAAGGGGTGGAAACGGCAGATCAAATTGAATGGCTGCTTGAACGTGGCGTTCAGTATTGTCAGGGGTGGTACTTTGCCAAAGCGTTACCGCCGCAGGAGTTTATGCACTGGCTACAGCGCTCGCCCGCCATACTGACGCAGAGCGGGCAATAATCTTACAGGCGATGACGGTAGTCACTGGGAGTACGATCAAACTCGCGGCGGAACACGCGTGAGAACGTTTGTTGCGACACATAGCCGAGATCCATCGCGATATCGAAAATAGGTCGTTCGGTCGTCCGTAGTTCCACGGCGGCTAACAAAAGTCGGCGCTGGCGGATATAGTCACCCAACGTCTGACGCATCACCGTGCGGAACATCCTCTGTAAATACCACTTCGAGTAACCTGATTTTTTCGCCACCGCCTCAATGTTCAGCGGTTGATCGATATGTTCATCAATCCATTCAATAAGGGTCTGAATTATCTGCTGATGGGACATAGCGCTGCCTCTTTCTCAGTATTCGATTCGTCGTTTTGTCTGTGGGCGAGTATAATTCCTCAAGTTAACTTGAGGTAAAGCGATTTATGGAAAAGAAATTACCCCGGATAAAAGCGCTGCTCACGCCAGGTGAAGTCGCAAAACGTAGCGGTGTAGCGGTATCAACTCTGCACTTCTATGAAAGCAAAGGGTTAATCAGCAGCATGCGCAACAGCGGCAATCAGCGTCGATACAAACGTGATGTGTTGCGTTATGTCGCGATTATCAAGATTGCCCAGCGTATCGGTATACCATTGGCGACGATTGGCGACGCGCTAGGGGTATTACCCGAAGGACATTCGCTCAGCGCCAAAGAGTGGAAACAGCTCTCGTCGCAATGGCGTGAAGAGCTGGACCGGCGTATTCATACCCTGGTGGCGTTGCGTGATGAACTGGATGGATGCATTGGCTGCGGTTGTTTGTCGCGTAGTGATTGTCCGTTGCGTAACCCGGGCGACCAGCTTGGCGAGCAGGGAACCGGGGCGCGCCTGCTGGAAGATGATTGATGGGTTTAAAATATGTGCCGACTATTACGGATATAAAACTAAAGCGCCACAGAGGGCGCTTTAGTTTGGTTCCGGTCTTTGTCTTTCACTCTATCCCGCTGGTTCACGGGAGGGTTTCCCCCGACATCAACACCCCTCAATCGAGCACGTTAGGGGAGGTTCCGGCTTGTGTTGATAAGATAAGTGTATGCCACCCTCGTCTATTTACCAGCCAATTGATGGTTTTTTAGCCAAAAAAATTTCCGCATCTTCATCCATTTTTTTGTGCGAGTGAACGTGAAAGGTCACTGTCGAGGTTGTGATAACTGCGCGAAATTTGTTGCCAGATTGCGCATTGACGATAACGTTTGCGCATCGACTGGCTATTTCTTGTGCGTTATAAGAAGAAATGAGTAAAAAGCGGCAAAGTTCAGTTGAAAACCGGCACATGATCGCTAGATAATCGTTTGCTTTTTTTTACCACCCGTTTTTTATGCGCGGAGCTAAACGTTTGCTTTTTTGCGACACCCCTACTGACGCAAACCTGGCACAGGGAGAAAACGTTAAGCAGGCAGTGGATTGTCCAGCACGCATAATGACGAAAAATAAACTCTCAGGGGATGTTTTCTATGTCTACGCCTTCAGCGCGTACCGGCGGTTCACTCGACGCCTGGTTTAAAATTTCGCACCGTGGCAGTACCGTTCGACAGGAAGTCGTTGCCGGATTAACGACGTTTCTGGCGATGGTCTACTCTGTTATCGTGGTTCCAGGAATGCTGGGTAAAGCCGGTTTCCCGCCAGCCGCTGTATTTGTGGCAACCTGCCTGGTAGCCGGTGTCGGCTCTATTGTGATGGGCCTGTGGGCGAACCTGCCGCTGGCGATTGGTTGCGCCATTTCGTTGACGGCGTTTACCGCATTCAGCCTGGTGCTGGGGCAGCATATTAGCGTGCCTGTTGCGCTGGGCGCGGTGTTCCTGATGGGTGTTTTGTTTACCATCATTTCCGCGACAGGTATCCGTAGCTGGATCCTGCGCAACCTGCCACAGGGCGTTGCGCACGGTACAGGTATTGGTATCGGCCTGTTCCTGCTGCTGATTGCGGCAAACGGTGTGGGTCTGGTCATTAAGAACCCGCTGGACGGCCTGCCGGTTGCGCTGGGTGACTTCGACACCTTCCCGGTAATTATGTCGCTGATTGGTCTGGCGGTGATTATTGGCCTCGAAAAACTGAAAGTACCGGGTGGCATCCTGTTGACCATTATTGGTATTTCCGTTGTTGGTTTGATTTTCGATCCCGCGGTGCATTTTTCCGGTATCTTCGCCATGCCTTCTCTGAGTGATGCTGAAGGTAACTCTCTGATTGGCAGCCTGGACATTATGGGGGCGCTGAACCCTGTCGTTCTGCCGAGCGTGCTGGCGCTGGTTATGACTGCGGTCTTCGATGCGACCGGAACCATCCGCGCGGTTGCGGGTCAGGCGAATCTGCTGGATAAAGACGGTCAGATTATCGATGGCGGCAAAGCGTTAACGACTGACTCCCTGAGCAGCGTGTTCTCTGGTCTGGTAGGGGCAGCTCCGGCAGCGGTTTACATTGAATCTGCTGCGGGGACCGCGGCAGGTGGTAAAACCGGTCTGACGGCGATCACTGTAGGTGTGTTGTTCCTGCTGATCCTGTTCCTTTCTCCGCTCTCTTACCTTGTTCCTGCTTACGCAACGGCACCGGCGCTGATGTATGTGGGTTTGCTGATGCTGAGCAACGTGGCGAAAATCGACTTTACCGACTTCGTCGATGCGATGGCGGGACTGATTACCGCCGTCTTTATCGTGCTGACCTGTAATATTGTTACCGGTATTATGATCGGTTTTGCCACCCTGGTCATTGGCCGTATTGTTTCGGGTGAATGGCGCAAACTGAATATCGGAACGGTGGTGATTGCCGTGGCGCTGGTAGCATTCTATGCGGGCGGTTGGGCTATTTAATCCCGATACGCTCTTGATCCTGAAAACGGGTGGCTTTTGCCGCCCGTTTTGATTTTCAGAACACATCCCGTTGTCTTTTGCGTTACTCTGAAGAAGATAGAATAGAGGCACGACGCCTCTCATCACCAATCATAAGAAACATCGCAAACAGGGAACGCATGGAAATCTTTTTTACCATACTCATCATGACCCTTGTGGTCTCGTTGTCGGGGGTATTTACTCGCGTATTGCCCTTCCAGGTCCCTTTACCCCTTATGCAGATAGCCATCGGCGCGTTGCTGGCGTGGCCGACGTTTGGTTTGCATGTGGAATTTGACCCTGAACTGTTTTTGGTTCTGTTCATCCCGCCGTTGCTGTTTGCCGATGGCTGGAAGACGCCAACGCGGGAGTTTCTGGAGCATGGACGAGAGATCTTCGGTCTGGCACTGGCGCTCGTACTGGTTACGGTGGTCGGCATTGGTTTTATGATTTATTGGCTGGTCCCGGGGATTCCGCTGATCCCCGCTTTTGCGCTGGCCGCAGTGCTGTCGCCAACCGATGCCGTTGCCCTTTCTGGCATTGTAGGTGAGGGGCGTATACCGAAGAAAATCATGGGTATCCTGCAGGGCGAAGCGTTGATGAACGATGCGTCTGGCCTGGTATCGCTGAAATTTGCTGTGGCCGTGGCAATGGGGACGATGGTGTTTACCGTCGGCGGTGCGACGGTTGAGTTCTTCAAGGTAGCGATTGGCGGTATCCTGGCGGGTTTTGTCGTCAGTTGGTTGTATGGACGCTCTCTGCGCTTTCTTAGCCGCTGGGGGGGGGATGAGCCAGCAACGCAAATCGTTCTGTTGTTCCTGCTGCCGTTTGCTTCTTATCTGATTGCCGAACACATCGGTGTTTCCGGGATCCTCGCGGCGGTCGCAGCCGGGATGACGATAACCCGTTCAGGCGTAATGCGTCGTGCGCCATTGGCGATGCGTTTACGTGCTAACAGCACCTGGGCAATGCTGGAGTTCGTCTTTAACGGCATGGTCTTCCTGTTGTTAGGGCTGCAATTACCGGGGATTCTGGAGTCTTCGCTGGTGGCGGCAGAAGCCGATCCGAACGTTGAAACCTGGATGCTGTTTACCGATATCGTGCTGATTTACGTGGCGCTGATGCTGGTGCGTTTTGGCTGGCTGTGGACGATGAAAAAATTTAGTCTGCGCTTCCTGAAGAAAAAACCGATGGAGTTTGGCTCCTGGACAACGCGTGAAATCCTGATCGCCTCCTTTGCGGGGGTTCGCGGGGCGATTACGCTTGCTGGTGTGCTCTCCATCCCGCTGCTGTTGCCGGATGGTAGCGGCTTCCCGGCGCGCTACGAGTTAGTATTCCTTGCTGCTGGCGTGATCCTGTTCTCGCTGTTTGTCGGTGTGGTGATGCTACCGATTCTGCTGCAACACCTGGAAGTGGCGGATCACTCACAGCAACTGAAAGAAGAAAGGATAGCCCGCGCTGCGACGGCGGAAGTCGCGATTGTCGCTATCCAGAAAATGGAAGAGCGTCTGGCGGCGGACAGCGAAGAGAATATTGATAATCAACTGCTGACCGAAGTGAGCTCTCGTGTAATCGGTAACCTGCGTCGTCGTGTCGATGGACGTAACGATGTGGAAAGCTCATTACAGGAAGAGAACCTCGAGCGACGTTTCCGCCTGGCGGCACTGCGTTCGGAACGAGCAGAACTTTATCACCTGCGCGCCACGCGCGAAATCAGTAATGAAACGCTGCAAAAACTGCTGCACGACCTGGATTTGCTGGAAGCGTTACTGATCGAAAATCAATAAACAGTGGTAGGCCGGATAAGGCGTTTACGCCGCATCCGGCACTTACGATTCTTGCGTTAACCAAAACCCTTCGCAGCATGTCAGCCACGCCTGAGCGCTGTGCGACAGATACACACCTTCGCGCCAAATCATGCCGAGTTGCCAGCGTAAATCGCTCTCCAGAGGGATCCAGCGTAGCGTCTGTTTATCCAGCCGTTGGCAAATTGGCTCCGGTAAAATGGCGATACCGACCCCGGCTTGCACCATGGCCGCCAGAAAATCCCACTGTCCGCTACGTACCGCGATGCGGGGTTTTACATCGTGCTGGTTAAACAATTCCAGTAACTGACGGCTAAGGGCGAAATCTTCGTTGTAGATAAGCAGTGGGTGTTCCGCCAGCGCCTCGGGGGAAATGGATTCGCAGGTTGTCCACTGGCCCGAGCGCGGGACCAGCACGCAGAGCGGATGACTGAAAAGCGGCAAGGTTGCCAGTCCACTCTCTTCTTCGACCGGAAGTGCCGTCATTGCGACATCCAAATCACCGTTCATTACTGCCTGCTGGACGGTTAAGCCGCCAAACTCTGATACTTTAAGTTCAACGCCGGGATAACGCTGGCGAAACAGGCTGATAGGACCTGCCATCAACATACCGACCATTGGCGGGATACCAAGGCGCAATAGCCCTTTGTTCAGGTGGTTAATGTCGCTAAGTTCGGCTTCAAGCTGGCGAAACTCGGCTAAAATCGCCAGACCGCGCTCAAAAACAACCTGCCCGGTATCGGTCAGCAACAGCCGTCGTCCGTCGCGGATTAACAGCGTGCAGTTCAGCTCGTCTTCAAGGTTCTTCAACATTTTGCTGATGGTGGGTTGGGTGACAAAAAGCTTCTCCGCTGCGCGGGTAAAGCTCTGCTGACGCACCACTTCAACAAAATATCGCAGTGTTCTGATATCCATGATTATTCCTTAAGACTATGCCTGCAATGAGTTTAATTCATTTCAGTCCTGGACGGGCGCTCTCTATACTGGCGCTCTCTATTTTTTAAGGACATACCCTCATGGCTGTGGCGATAAGCCGCGTGACGCCTGCTGTCATTCACCGACTCCAGATACCTGTCCAGGTACTGTTGTACGCAGGTTTATTTGTATTTGCTCAATATCTTGTCTCCTGGCTGCATTTACCGCTTCCCGCCAATCTGGTTGGGATGGTGCTGATGTTGGCGCTGATTGTCTGTCGGATTATCCCGCTGAGCTGGATACGCGCCGGTGCCCGCTGGTTACTGGCTGAAATGCTGTTGTTTTTTGTCCCGGCGGTGGTCGCCGTCGTTAACTATACGCAACTGCTACTGGTTGATGGATGGCGTATTTTTGCCGTTATTGCGATAAGTACGATGATGGTGCTCGGCGCAACGGCATGGGTCGTGGATAAAGTGTATCGCTATGAAATGAGCAGGTTAAACCGTGAGTAACTTCCAGCTAAGCGTGCTGTGTCTGGTGATTACGCTGGGGATTTATTTTGCCAACAAGCGTCTGTATCGCCGTTTTCGCAAATTGCCGCTGATGCCGCTGGTTCTCACTCCCGCGTTACTGGTGCTGATGCTGGTCTTCGGGCATATCTCCTGGCAAAACTATATTGGCGAATCACACTGGCTGCTGTGGCTATTAGGTCCCGCGACCATTGCCTTCGCAGTTCCGGTTTACGATAACCTCGCGGTGATTAAGCGTCACTGGATGTCGTTGACGGCGGGGGTCATCACGGCGACGCTGGTGGCTGTTACCAGTTCCGTATGGTTGGCGCGCCTTTTTATGCTGCCTGATGAGATCCAACGTAGCCTGGCGGTGCGGTCCGTTACTACGCCATTTGCGCTGGCGGCGGCAGAGCCATTGGGCGGTCAGCCGGATCTGGTGGCATTGTTTGTGGTTGTGACTGGTGTATTCGGTATGGCGGTCGGCGATGTGTTGTTTTTACGACTCTCTATCCGCGAAGGTATGGCTAAAGGGGCTGGGTTTGGCGCAGCATCGCACGGTGCAGGTACGGCTCGCTCTTATGAGCTGGGCCAGCAGGAGGGCGTGGTTGCCAGCCTGGTGATGATGCTTTCCGGCGTGGTGATGGTGCTGGTGGCACCACTGGTTGCGAGAGTTATGTTCTGAGGTTTGGCGACATCCTCCGGCCCGAAGGCCGGAGGAAAAGTGAGATTAATGCGCGCGACCTTGCTCCACACCGTACCCGGTCTGGGAACGGATGAACTGAGCACGGAACTGCTCACGCTCACGGTTACCTTCTTCTGAGTTATCCGTGGCAGAGAAGAACCAGATCCCGAGGAATGCTACGCTTATCGAGAACAGCGCCGGATATTCATACGGGAAAATGGCTTTTTCGTGGCCGAGGATTTGTACCCAAATTGTCGGGCCAAGCACCATCAGCACAACGGCTGTCAGCAGACCTAACCAGCCGCCCATCATTGCACCACGCGTGGTCAGTCTTGACCAGTACATGGAAAGCAGAATGATGGGGAAGTTACAGCTTGCCGCGATGGCGAACGCCAGGCCCACCATGAAGGCGATGTTCTGGTTTTCAAACATCACGCCGAGCAGGATGGCAATCACGCCCAACACCAGCACGGTGATTTTTGAAACACGCAGCTCTTCACGCTCGGTTGCGCCTTTACGGAACACGTTGGCGTACAGGTCGTGAGAGACTGCTGAAGCACCCGCCAGCGTCAGGCCAGCGACCACCGCCAGAATGGTGGCAAATGCCACGGCGGAGATAAAGCCGAGGAACAGGTTACCGCCCACCGCGTTAGCCAGATGCACTGCCGCCATGTTGTTACCACCGATCAACGCGCCAGCAGCATCTTTATACGCCGGGTTCGCACCGACCAGCATGATGGCACCAAAGCCGATGATAAAGGTCAGGATGTAGAAATAACCCATAAAACCGGTGGCGTAGAACACACTCTTACGTGCTTCGCGGGCATCGCTGACCGTGAAGAAGCGCATCAGAATATGCGGCAAGCCTGCCGTACCGAACATCAGACCGAGGCCTAACGACAACGCGGATATCGGATCTTTAACCAGCCCGCCAGGACTCATGATTGCGGAGCCTTTCGGGTGTACCGCCATCGCCTCGGTGAACAGATTGTTGAAGCTAAAGCCAACGTGTTTCATGACCATGAAAGCCATAAAGCTGGCGCCGAACAGCAGCAGTACCGCTTTAATGATTTGCACCCAGGTGGTCGCCAACATGCCGCCGAACAGCACGTACATCATCATCAGTACGCCAACCAGCACCACGGCAATGTGATAGTTCAGACCAAACAGCAGTTCAATCAGCTTGCCTGCGCCAACCATCTGCGCGATCAGATACAGCGCGACCACCACCAGCGACCCACATGCTGACAGAATACGGATGGGGCCTTGCTTCAGGCGATAAGAGGCCACGTCGGCAAAGGTGTAGCGACCGAGGTTACGCAGACGTTCGGCAATCAGGAACAGAATGATTGGCCAGCCCACCAGGAAACCGAGCGAGTAAATCAGCCCGTCATAGCCAGAAGTAAAGACCAGCGCGGAAATCCCGAGGAACGAGGCCGCCGACATATAGTCGCCCGCGATCGCTAACCCGTTCTGGAAGCCGGTGATATTACCACCCGCCGTGTAATAGTCATTACGTGAACGCACGCGCTTAGACGCCCAGTAGGTAATGCCAAGTGTGAAAATGACGAAAATCAGGAACATGATAATCGCCTGCCAGTTCGTTGGCTGGCGTTGGACTGCACCGCTAATAGCATCCGCCGCGTTTGCAGCGAAGGGCAGCGTGGCGGCAAGCGCCGTCAGGACTCTCTTCATGATGCTTTAACCTCGTGCAGAACCGCGTTATTAAGACGGTCGAATTCACCGTTTGCCCGCCAGATATAGATCCCGGTCAGGATGAAGGAGATAAGGATCACGCCGACCCCAATCGGTATACCCCGGGTAACGCTGGTGCCCGCATGCAGCGGTGTACCCAGCCAGCCCGGCGCAAAGGCAATCAATAAAATAAAGCTGATATAAACCGCCAGCATGATGATGGACAGAATGGTGGCAAACCGTTGCCGTTTTTCAACTAACTCCCTGAAACGCGCACTGTCTTCTATCCGCTGATAAATAGTGTCATTCATCACAGAGTCTCCAGAGGTCCCCCTGCGTCTTCCGCGCCACAGGTCCGTTGGCCGCACTCGCCCACCCCAGTCACATAGTGAACTATGCTCCTGGAGATGTGCTCGCTTGCCGCCTTCCTGTAACACGAAATCCTTTGGGGGAGGTTTTTATATTTCCCTCCCGGTGAAGAGAGGGTAGGGTCAGATTTGTAGGCCCGATAAGCTGTGTGCCATCGGGTATTTCACGGTTATGGTTATGAAGGCATTGCGATGGCCTGCTTCTCTTCGAGCAGTTTCTCTACCACGCCAGGATCGGCGAGGGTCGAGGTATCGCCCAGATTACTGGTATCGCCCGCCGCGATTTTACGCAGAATGCGGCGCATGATTTTGCCGGAGCGGGTTTTCGGCAGTGAGTCGGTCCAGTGCAGCACGTCTGGCGTTGCCAGCGGGCCAATTTCTTTTCGTACCCAGTTGCGAACTTCGGCGTACAACTCAGGTGACGGCTCTTCGCCGTGATTCAGCGTGACGTAGGCGTAAATGGCCTGGCCTTTAATATTATGCGGAATACCCACCACTGCGGCTTCGGCAATCTTCGGATGCGACACCAGCGCCGACTCGATTTCAGCGGTTCCCAGACGGTGACCGGACACGTTCAGCACGTCGTCCACGCGCCCGGTGATCCAGTAATAACCATCTTCGTCACGGCGTGCGCCGTCGCCGCTGAAGTACATATTTTTGAACGTGGAGAAGTAGGTCTGTTCAAAGCGATCGTGATCGCCAAACAGGGTTCTTGCCTGACCCGGCCAGGAGTCGGTGATCACCAGGTTGCCTTCGGTCGCACCTTCCAGCGGGTTGCCTTCGTTATCGACGATGGCCGGTTGTACGCCAAAGAATGGACGCGTCGCGGAACCGGCTTTCAGCTCGGTTGCACCCGGCAGTGGGGTGATCATGAACCCCCCGGTTTCGGTCTGCCACCAGGTGTCGACGACCGGGCATTTTTCGTTGCCGATCTTTTTCCAGTACCACTCCCATGCTTCCGGGTTAATCGGCTCGCCAACGGAGCCCAAAATGCGCAGTGATGAACGGTTAGTGCCTTCAATCGCCTTATCACCTTCTGCCATCAGGGCGCGAATAGCCGTTGGCGCAGTATAGAGGATTGTGACCTGGTGCTTGTCCACGACCTGTGACATTCGCGCCGGGGTCGGCCAGTTGGGTACGCCTTCAAACATCAGCGTGGTGGCACCGCAGGCCAGCGGGCCGTACAGCAGGTAGCTGTGGCCGGTAACCCAACCCACATCAGCGGTACACCAGTAGATATCGTCCTGATGGTAATCAAACACATACTTAAAGGTCGTTGCCGCGTAAACCAGATATCCACCCGTGGTGTGCAGCACGCCTTTTGGCTTACCGGTTGAACCAGAGGTATACAGGATAAACAGCGGATCTTCCGCGTTCATCTCTGCCGGCTGATGTTCAGGGCTCGCTTTTTCAATAAGATCGGACCACCACAGATCGCGGCCTTCCTTCCAGTCCGTTTTTCCGCCGGTGCGTTTGAGGACAATGACATGCTCAACCGTCTTCACATTCGGGTTTTTCAGCGCATCATCCACGTTCTTTTTCAGCGGGATACCGCGTCCGGCACGTACGCCTTCATCGGCGGTGATCACCAGGCGTGAATTGGAATCGATAATACGTCCGGCAACGGCTTCTGGTGAGAAACCGCCAAAGATGACCGAATGTACCGCGCCAATACGGGCGCAGGCCAGCATGGCCACCGCGGCTTCCGGGACCATTGGCATATAAATAGCCACGACATCGCCTTTTTTAATCCCCAAATCCAGAAGGGTATTAGCAAAACGGCAGACATCGCGATGCAGTTCGCGATAGGTAATGTTTTTACTCTGGGTAGCATCATCGCCTTCCCAGATAATGGCGGTGCGATCGCCGTTTTCCTGTAGGTGGCGATCAAGACAGTTTGCTGCCAGATTCAGCGTGCCGTCTTCGTACCATTTAATGGATACGTTACCAGGGGCAAAAGAGGTGTTCTTTACCTGGCTGTACGGCTTGATCCAATCAAGAATTTTTCCCTGCTCGCCCCAAAATGTGTCGGGATCGGTAATGGACTGTTGGTATTTCGCTTCGTACTGCTCCGGGTTTATCAGGCAACGGTCCGCAATATTTGCGGGAATAGCGTGTTTGTGTATTTGGCTCATGGCTTTTGTTCTCCTTGTAGGATGTTAATAATATGTCGCACAAACGTTAAATGTAGGGGCTTTGCGAGTTTTGTTTAGTATTTGGGCGACAGATCACGCAATAACCGAATTGTGCAAATTAGCGACAAACTGAATTTTGAAGAGAACTAGCAAAAATTGATTAAACCTCGCGATAACATGCGGTTATATAGAGAGTTTTGAAAAGGTGATCTGTGTCGGGTATAGACAAAAGAGTGAGGGATTAGAGGGGATGAATAACTCTAAAGTGGTATTTTACATACACTTACAATTGATTAAAAACAACATTTCTTGTGGGGTTTCTTGTTACAAATAGGGTGGAGCAATGTCATGACAGTATTGTGTGGTTGCTGTTATGGAAAACAATAAAAGAACCGCCATTGCAGATAATGGCGACATCTGGATGAGACCCCTATGGCAAGGACAAAATCACGCGTACGCCGTTTCTTCAGCCTGATATTACCATTTTTATTTATTACTGCCGTTCACGCTGAGCAAACCTCTGTACCCGCAAAGACCGTCACCGTTGAAGCGAAGAATGAAACCTTCGCCCCTCAGCATCCTGATCAATACCTCTCCTGGAAAGCCACGTCTGAACAGTCAGCCCGTGAAGATGCGCTGGCAGAAGACCCTCGTCTGGTGATCCTGTGGGCGGGATATCCTTTCTCCCGCGATTACAACAAACCGCGTGGACACGCGTATGCGGTGACCGATGTGCGTGAAACGTTACGTACCGGTGCGCCAAAAACGGCTGAAGATGGTCCGTTGCCGATGGCCTGCTGGAGCTGTAAAAGCCCGGACGTCGCGCGTCTGATCCAGAAAGACGGTGAAGATGGGTACTTCCACGGTAAATGGGCGCGTGGCGGCCCGGAAATTGTTAACAACCTCGGCTGTGCTGACTGCCATAACACGGCATCAGCAGATTTCGCGAAAGGGAAGCCGGAACTGACGCTGTCGCGTCCTTATGCCGAGCGTGCGATGGAAACCATCGGCAAACCGTTTGAAAAAGCTAGCCGCTTTGATCAGCAATCCATGGTTTGCGGTCAGTGCCACGTAGAGTACTACTTCGACGGTAAGAATAAAGCCGTTAAGTTCCCATGGGATGACGGTATGAAAGTCGAGAACATGGAGAAATATTACGATGCTATCGCGTTCTCCGACTGGACGAACTCTCTGTCTAAAACCCCAATGCTGAAAGCGCAGCACCCGGAGTATGAAACCTGGAGTGCAGGTATTCACGGTAAGAACAACGTGACCTGTATCGATTGTCACATGCCGAAAGTGCAGAACGCAGAAGGCAAAATCTACACCGATCATAAGATTGGTAACCCGTTCGACAACTTCCCACAGACTTGCGCCAACTGCCACACCCAGGACAAAGCGTCCTTGCAAAAAGTGGTTGCTGAGCGTAAGCAAGCGATTCATGACCTGAAAATCAAAGTTGAAGATCAACTGGTACATGCGCACTTCGAAGCGAAGGCTGCGTGGGATGCGGGTGCGACGGAAGCGGAAATGAAGCCGATTCTGGAAGACATTCGCCACGCACAATGGCGCTGGGATCTGTCGATTGCTTCTCATGGTATCCATATGCACGCACCGGAAGAAGGTCTGCGCATGCTGGGGAGCGCGATGGATAAAGCCGCTGATGCGCGTACCAAACTGGTCCGTCTGCTGGCGACCAAAGGCATCACGCATGAAATCCCGCTGCCGGATATCTCGACCAAAGAGAAAGCCCAGCAGGCAATTGGTCTGAACATGCAGCAAATCAACGCTGAGAAGCAGGACTTCATCAAAACGGTGATTCCGCAATGGGAAGATCAGGCGCGTAAAAACGGTCTGTTAAGCCAATAACCCCATTCCGCCTCGCAAGGGGCGGATAACTCAACGGAGTGAATATGAGCGTATTACGTTCGTTATTAACTGCTGGGGTGCTGGCGTCAGGTCTGTTCTGGAGCCTGAGCGGGATAACCGCCACGCCAACACCGCAGGAGTCAGATCAACGCTGGACGGTCACCCAACAGCGTAACCCGGATGCGGCGTGCCTCGATTGTCACAAGCCGGATACCGAAGGTATGCATGGTAAACATGCAGAAGTCATCAACCCCAATAATAAACTGCCGGTTACCTGCACCAACTGTCACGGCCAGCCATCTCCAAACCACCGTGAAGGGGTGAAGGATGTGATGCGCTTTAACGAGCCGATGTACAACGTGGAGCAGCAGAACAGCGTCTGTATGTCCTGTCACCTGCCTGAGCAGTTGCAAAAAGCGTTCTGGCCGCACGATGTTCACGTGACGAAAGTAGCGTGCGCCAGCTGTCACTCACTGCATTCGAAGCAAGACACGATGCAGACGCTAAGCGATAAAGGACGGATCAAGATTTGCGTCGATTGCCACAGCGATCAGCGTAACAATCCAAACTTTAACCCGGCGTCGATTCCCTTGCTTAAGGAGCATCCATGAGTTGCTCTCGTCGCCAGTTTATCACCGGCGTCGGCGCGCTGGTGGCTGTTAGCGGGACGGCGGGACGCGTCGTAGCGAAGACGTTAAACATTAATGGCGTGCGTTACGGCATGGTACATGATGAGTCATTATGCATCGGCTGTACCGCGTGCATGGATGCCTGTCGGGAAGTTAACAGCGTACCGGAAGGCGTCTCGCGTCTGACGATCATTCGCAGTGAACCGCTGGGGACGTTTCCCGATGTGAAGTATCGTTTCTTCCGTCACTCGTGCCAGCACTGCGATCACGCGCCCTGTGTTGACGTCTGTCCGACGGGGGCATCGTATCGCGATGCCGCCAGCGGCATTGTGGATGTGAACCCGGATTTGTGCGTCGGTTGCCAGTATTGCATCGCCGCCTGTCCTTATCGCGTGCGCTTTATTCATCCGGTCAGCAAGACGGCGGATAAATGCGATTTTTGCCGCAAAACCAACCTGAAAGCGGGCAAGCAGCCCGCCTGCGTGGAGTCATGTCCGACGAAAGCGCTGACGTTTGGTAATCTGGACGACCCCAACAGCGAAATCTCGCGGTTGTTGCACCAGAAAAATACCTACCGTTACAAGCTGGCGCTGGGCACGAAACCGAAGGTCTACCGCGTTCCCTTTAAATATGGGGAGGTGAGCCAATGACACCCGCTTCTGCATTTCATTTTGAATCACTGGTGTGGGACTGGCCCATTGCCATCTATCTGTTTCTGATAGGCATATCTGCCGGGCTGGTGACGCTGTCGGTATTGTTACGACGGCTGCACCCGGAAGCGGGCGGTGCTGACAGCACGTTGCTGCGCACCACGCTGGTACTGGGACCGGGAGCCATTATTCTTGGTCTGCTGATCCTGGTATTCCACCTGACGCGTCCATGGACTTTCTGGAAACTGATGTTCCACTACAGCTTCACCTCGGTGATGTCGATGGGGGTCATGCTGTTTCAGTTGTACATGGTGGTGCTGGTGCTGTGGTTGGCAAAAATCTTTGAAAAAGAGGTGATTGCCCTGCAACAGCGGTTCGTGCCGCGACTGACGATCGTGCAAAAACTCCTGACGCTAATCACGCCGTTCCATCGGTTGCTTGAAACGGTGATGCTGGTGCTGGCGGTTCTGCTCGGGGCCTACACCGGATTCCTGCTGTCGGCGTTGAAATCCTACCCGTTCCTGAATAACCCGATCCTGCCGGTGCTGTTCCTGTTCTCCGGGATATCCTCTGGTGCGGCGGTGGCGCTGATCGCTATGGCGCTGCGCCATCGCAGTAACCCGCATAGCACCGAGGCGCACTTTGTCCACCGTATGGAAACGCCGGTGGTGTGGCTGGAAATCTTCCTGCTGGCGGCGTTCTTTGTCGGGCTGGCGCTGGGTGATGACGGCAAGATGCGCGCGCTGGCGGCGGCACTGGGCGGCGGGTTCTGGACCTGGTGGTTCTGGCTGGGTGTTGCCGGGCTTGGGTTGTTCCTGCCGATGCTGCTGAAACCGTGGGCTAATCGTAGCTCAACGTTTCATGGCGTACTGGCGGTATGTGGTGCCAGCCTGACTGGCGTGCTGCTGCTGCGTTTCTTTATTTTGTATGCAGGACAGCTAACCGTTGTGTAAGGTGATATCTGGACGTCTTCCTTCCTGAAGCCGGTTTTCTGGCTCTGTTGTTAAGTCTCGGGGTCAACGTGTTGACCCCGCTTGCCGCGTTGGTGGGGCTCCGCCGGCGCTGGCAGGGTGTGATGCAGCTGGCCTGCGTGGGAACGTGGACGCAATTTACGCTACAGCTGATCGCCTTTGCCATTCTGGTCTTCTGTTTTATGACCAGTGACTTCTCCGTTGTTTACGTGGCTCAGCACAGCTACAGCCTGTTGCCGTGGGGATTAAAGCTGGCGGCGGTATGGGGCGGTCATGAAGGATCGCTGCTGTTGTGGGTGCTGTTTCTTTCCGCCTGGAGTGCGCTGTTCGCTTTACGTTATCGACGTGAGCCGGATGCACTGTTCCCGCTGACGCTCAGCGTCCTGTCAATGATGTTGGCCTTACTGCTGCTGTTCGTGGTGGTGTGGTCCGATCCGTTTGTGCGTATCTTCCCGCCAGCTATTGAAGGGCGCGACCTGAACCCGATGCTGCAACACCTGGGGCTGATCCTGCATCCCCCGCTGCTGTATCTGGGCTACGGTGGTCTGATGGTGGCGGCTGGGGTGGCGCTGGCTTCGTTGTTGCGTGGCGGGTTTAACGCACAGACCGCCTGGGTGTGCTGGCGTTGGGCGCTGCCCGGCTGGTGCGCCCTGACGCTGGGAATTATCCTTGGTTCCTGGTGGGCGTACTGCGAACTGGGCTGGGGCGGCTGGTGGTTCTGGGACCCGGTAGAAAACGCCTCCTTATTACCCTGGCTGTCCGCCAGCGCGCTACTGCATAGCCTGTATGTCTCGCGCCAGCGTGGGCTCTTCCGTCACTGGTCGCTGCTGCTGGCAATCGTCACGCTGATTTTATCGCTGCTGGGTACGCTGATTGTGCGTTCCGGCATCCTGGTGTCTGTGCATGCTTTCGCGCTGGATAACGTCCGTGCCGCGCCGCTGTTTGCGCTGTTTACCGTGTTAAGTCTGGCGTCGCTCGGGCTGTACGCCTGGCGGGCACAGGATGGTCGCCAGACTGCGCGTTTCGGCGGCTGGTCGCGCGAGATGTTAATTCTGGTTGCGTTACTGCTTTTTTGCGCGGTGCTACTGATCGTACTGATCGGCACGCTATATCCCATGATTTACGGTCTGTTTGGCTGGGGGCGACTTTCGGTTGGCGCGCCGTACTTTAACCGTGCCACATTGCCGTTTGGGTTATTGATGCTGGCGGTCATCGTTATCGCAACCATCAGAAGTTGGAAAGGATCGCTACGAAGCCAGATTCCGGCCCTGTTAGCGCATAGTGGGGTACTGGTTTTCGCGGCGGGGATCGTATTTTCCAGCGGCAGCCGCCAGGAGATTAGCCTGAATCTGAGTCCGGGCCAGCAGGTTGAGCTGGCTGGTTATCTCTTCCGTTTTGAGCGCCTCGATCTGGAAGCAAAAGGAAATTACACCAGTGAAAAAGCACTGATTACGCTGTGGCAGGATGAGAAACGTATTGGCAGTCTTCAACCCGAACGACGCTTCTATGCCGCGCGCCGCCAGCAAATGATGGAGCCGGGTATTCGCTGGAACCTGCTGCATGACTGGTATGCGGTCATGGGCGAAAAAACCGGGCAGGACCGTTATGCGATGCGCCTGTACGTGCAAAGCGGTGTGCGCTGGATTTGGGGAGGAGGACTGCTGATGGTGCTCGGCGCACTGCTCAGTGGTTGGCGGGGGAGGACGCGCGATGCGTAGTATCTGCGGTTTTATCATCCTGTTTTTCATCACTTTCTCGACGCATGCCCAGGTTGTGGACACCTGGCGCTTTGATAACCCGCAACAGCAGGAAAAAGCCCTGTCTATTGCCAGCCAACTGCGGTGTCCGCAGTGCCAAAACCAAAACTTACTGGAATCCAATGCGCCGGTGGCGGTCAGTATGCGTCATCAGGTTTACAGCATGGTTGAAGAGGGTAAAAACGAAGCAGAGATCACTGCCTGGATGACCGCGCGTTACGGTGATTTCGTTCGTTATAACCCCCCTCTGAATGAGCAAACGCTGCTGCTATGGGCGCTACCGTGCGTGTTATTGCTGCTGGTGGGCGTGGCGATTTGGCGGGTGATATCGCACCAGCGTACCGAGGAGGACGAGCGATGAGTCAGTCTGAACGTGCCGTGACACCGTTCCGCCCGATGCCAGTGAAACGGCTGGCCGCAGCGGCTGTACTGATGGTTACTGCCTGCATTGGGGCTTATCTGATGACGCCAAAATGGCAGGCTGTCCGCCAGGAGCAAACACGACTGGCCGATCCATTACATGCGTTCTCTGATGAAAATGTTCAGGAAAAACAGCTGCTTTCGCTGCAAGCAAAAATTCGCGCTAATCCGCAAGACAGCACACAATGGGCGCAACTGGGGGAATATTATCTTTGGCAAAATGCGTATCACAATGCACTGCTGGCCTATGAGCAGGCGCTGCGTTTTCGGGGGGAAAACGCCGAAATCTACTCGGCGTTGGCGACGGTATTGTATTACCAGGCCGGGCAGCATATGACGCCGCAAACGCGCGAAATGATCGATAAATCCCTGGCGATGGACGGCAACGAAGTCACCGCGCTGATGCTGCTGGCTTCCGATGCGTTTATGCAGGCTGATTACATACAGGCGATTTCAATGTGGCAAAAAGTAATGGATTTAAACTCGCCAAGGGTGAATCGTGCGCAGTTGATCGACTCCATTAATATGGCGAAGTTGTTGCAGAATCGGCAAAAATAAATTTGTTTTTTTTGTGATTTGCATCATTTTGCCTGTTTAAAAAACAGGCAGTTGAACAAGTGGACAAAAAAAACTCATGGTAGAACTTCTTCATTTTTTATCAAATAAAAATTCTTTTATAACAAAAAGTTATTCATGATTACCGACATAAACTCGCGTTTTTATGCATAATTTCAGCTAAACCCCCTGTTCTGAAAGGCTTGCGCGAGATAGCGTGCAAATGATAATGATAATAAGCGTTAAAAAACTCTATAAACGAACGCAACACAAATCATACCCTTTCAGTATGTACTGTTCTTGCATTTTTATATGCGGAATAGCGCTCCATCGAGGAAGTCCGTTGTTATGAAAAATTTGAAAGTCAGCCTGGCATGGCAGATCTTAATCGCCATGGTGCTGGGCATTTTGCTAGGGAGTTACCTGCACTACCATAGTGACAGCCGCGAATGGCTGGTGTTAAACCTGTTGCAACCGGCGGGTGATATCTTTATCCACCTGATTAAAATGATCGTCGTGCCCATTGTGATTTCCACGCTGATTGTGGGTATCGCCGGGGTGGGGGATGCAAAACAGCTGGGCCGTATTGGCGCTAAAACCATTATCTATTTCGAAGTGATCACCACCGTGGCGATTATCCTCGGTATTACGCTGGCGAACGTATTCCAGCCAGGTACCGGCGTTGATATGTCGCAGCTGGCGACCGTGGATATTTCGAAATATCAAAGCACAACGGCAGAAGTGCAGAGTCATGCACATGGCCTGATGGGCACAATTTTGTCACTGGTGCCGACCAACATCGTTGCGTCAATGGCGAAAGGCGACATGCTGCCAATTATCTTCTTCTCGGTGCTGTTCGGTTTAGGTCTGTCTTCTCTGCCTGCCACGCACCGTGAACCGCTGGTGACTGTGTTCCGCTCTATCTCCGAAACCATGTTTAAAGTGACCCACATGGTCATGCGTTATGCGCCGGTCGGTGTCTTTGCGCTGATCGCCGTCACGGTCGCAAACTTTGGCTTTGCCTCCTTGTGGCCGCTGGCGAAGCTGGTGCTGTTGGTGCATTTTGCCATCCTGTTCTTTGCCCTGGTGGTGCTGGGTATCGTGGCGCGTGTCTGTGGTCTGAGTATCTGGATCCTGATTCGTATCCTGAAAGATGAGCTGATTCTGGCGTATTCAACCGCCAGCTCTGAGAGCGTGCTGCCGCGTATTATTGAGAAGATGGAGGCCTATGGCGCACCGGCATCAATCACCAGTTTTGTGGTGCCGACCGGGTATTCATTCAACCTGGATGGTTCGACGCTGTACCAGAGTATCGCGGCTATCTTTATTGCCCAGCTGTACGGTATTGACCTGTCATTGTGGCAGGAAATCGTGCTGGTACTGACGCTGATGGTAACCTCGAAAGGGATTGCAGGCGTGCCGGGCGTATCGTTTGTGGTGCTGCTGGCGACGCTGGGCAGTGTGGGGATCCCGTTGGAAGGTCTGGCATTTATCGCCGGTGTTGACCGTATCCTCGATATGGCACGTACCGCGCTGAACGTGGTGGGTAACGCGCTGGCGGTGCTGGTGATTGCCAAGTGGGAACACAAGTTTGACCGTAAGAAAGCGCTGGCTTATGAGCGCGACGTGCTGGGCAAATTTGAAAAGACCGCTCAGTAACGATTAACAGATTGCCGGGTAAGCGTAGCGCCATCCGGCAATCTGCCAGTACTAGCCATTCGTTAACTTTTCAAACTCCTCGCAGCCGGTATCAAACCCTTCCGTACAGCTCAGATTTAACCAGTGCAGCGCCTTCTGTTTATTCTTCTCAATAAAACCCTGCTCACCGTTTAAGAACATCATCCCGGCCCAGTATTCGGAATACCCGGTGCGAGAAATGGCGGAGCTGCGTTTGAAATACCACGTCGCTTTGTCATCGTCAGCGGGAATGCCTACGCCATTGGCGTAAATCAGCCCGAGCAACATTTGCGCATCGACAGCGGAGTCGTTCTCCAGGTTTTCCGAGGCGTTTTGCAGCAATGTAATCGCTTTGGGGTAATCTGTGCGCCCGGCCTGTGTGTTCACCAGAATTCTTGCCAGCGTAATTTCCCCCGCCTTACTGCCAGCCTGGGTCGCTTTTTCGGCCAGCGTTTTGGCTTGTGGATAATCCAGACTGACCGGGTTGGTTATCTTAATTTGTGCCAGTAAAGCCCAGGCATCCGCATCACCGCTGTCGGCGGCTTTTTGCGCCCAGTATTCGGCTTTGCTCAAATCGCCTGAACTAAACCAGGTATCAGCGAGAAAGTATTGTGCGCGTCGGTCTCCAGATTCGGCTGCCTTCAGAAACTGACTGCCAGGCTCTTCGGCATGAACAAAGCCTGCTATTAGCAACATCAAGGCGAAAAGTCGTTTCATCTTATATTTAGATTTAGAGTAGGGAATGGACAGTATAGAGAGATTATTGGCATAAAAAAACGGCCTCCGAATGGAGGCCGTAGAGACAAGCTTAACCCATTGCGCTTTCGCGCAGGCTGGCTTTCAGCTTGGTGTACTCATCAATCACATACTGTTCGGCAGCACGCTGATCGGCAATGCGTTCAACATTAACGGCACAGTATTTGTACTCCGGCGTTTTGGTAATCGGGCTTAAGTTCTCGGTTACCAGTTCATTACATGCCCCAATCCACCATTGATAGGTCATGTAAATCGCGCCTTTGTTTGGACGATCGCTCACTGCCGCACGGGTGATAACTCTACCTTTACGCGAGTTAACCCACACCAGATCTTCATCCTGAATACCCAGGCGTTCAGCGTCAGCTGTGTTGATCTGGGCATAGCCCGGCTCATCTGCCAACGCTGCCAGTGCCGCACAGTTACCGGTCATAGAACGGCAAGAGTAGTGGCCGACTTCACGCACCGTTGACAGTACCATTGGGTACTCTGGGGTGAGTTTGTCGATTGGCGCTACCCAGTCACAAGTGAAGAACTGCGCCAGGCCGTTCGGGGTGTCGAACTTCTCTTTGAAGAGGTAAGACGTACCCTGGTCGGCATCTGAGGTGTCGCGGCAAGGCCACTGGATATAACCCAGTTCGCCCATCTTCTCGTAAGTGGCACCGTAGAAATCCGGGCACAGATGACGCAACTCGTCCCAGATTTCCTGGGTGTTGTTGTAGTGCATCGGGTAACCCATACGGGTGGCAATTTCACTGATAATCTGCCAGTCCGTTTTCAGATCCCACTTCGGTTCAACAGCTTTAAAGAAGCGCTGGAAGCCACGGTCAGCCGCGGAGAATACACCTTCATGTTCGCCCCATGACGTAGACGGTAAAATAACGTCTGCGGCAGCGGCGGTTTTGGTCATGAAGATATCCTGCACGATGACCAGTTCCAGATCTTCAAAGCCTTTGCGCACTGCGGAGAGTTCAGCATCGGTCTGTAATGGATCTTCACCCATAATGTAGGCCGCACGCACTTCGCCATGGGCCGCACGGTGCGGCAGCTCGCTGATGCGATAGCCGGTATGTGCAGGCAGGCTTTCCACGCCCCAGGCTTTGGCGAATTTCTCGCGGTTAGCCGGATCTTTCACGTACTGATAGCCCGGATAGGTATCCGGCAGCGCCCCCATGTCACATGCGCCCTGAACGTTGTTCTGGCCACGAACCGGGTTAACACCGACGCTTGGCTTACCGAGGTTACCGGTCAGCATTGCGAGGCTGGTCAGTGAGCGCACGGTTTCCACGCCCTGATAGAACTGGGTAACACCCATGCCCCACAGGATGGCTGCGCTTTTCGCCGAAGCATACATACGTGCAGCCTGACGGATATCCTGAGCGCTAACGCCAGTAATATCTTCGACGGACTCCGGCGTGTAGCCTTCGACAATCTTGCTGTACTCTTCGAATCCTTCCGTACGCGAGGCGACGAATGCCTGGTCGTACAGTTTTTCTTCGATGATGACATGACCCATAGCGTTAAGCAGCGCGATATTCGAGCCGTTTCTCAACGCGATGTGCATGTCGGCAATACGCGCAGTTTCAATTTTGCGCGGATCGCAGACGATAATTTTCGCCCCGTTGCGTTTAGCGTTGATCACGTGATTCGCCACGATAGGGTGGGAATCCGCCGGGTTATACCCGAAGATGAACACTAAATCTGTGTTATCAATTTCATTGATAGCATTACTCATTGCGCCGTTACCGACCGATTGGTGCAGACCTGCAACCGAAGGGCCGTGTCAGACGCGAGCGCAGCAGTCAACGTTATTGGTACCAATAACGGCGCGCGCGAATTTTTGCATTACATAGTTGGTTTCGTTACCCGTACCGCGAGATGAACCGGTCGTCTGAATGGCGTCCGGGCCATACTTCGCTTTGATGGCGCTCAGGCGATCGGCGACGTAATTAAGCGCTTCATCCCAGGAAACGGATTCCAGTTTGCCGCCACGCTGGCGACGGATCATTGGGGTTTTCAGACGAGGGGTCAGGATCTGGGTATCATTGATAAAATCCCAGCCATAGTAGCCCTTCAGACACAGGGTACCCTGGTTGGTTTTCCCCTGCGCCGCTTCAGCCCGGACGATTTTGCCGTTATCGACCACCAGGTTGATTTTGCAACCTGATGCGCAATATGGGCAAACCGTGACGACTTTTTTCATCGGTCTCGCTCCAGTTAATCAAATCGCGCATACGCGCTTGTCGCTTTCGTTATGCATCTTTTATGCCATGTTTTTATCAGGGACATTCGCCGATAATACGGGCGAATTTTGCGCAAAACCCTGACGAAAAACAGGCTGTCGTCATATTTGACGTGACGAATCTTCAATACGTGACGCCCCGGCAGTGTGACCGCGGTTATGTTTCCCACATGTCCTTGTGCCTTATCGCTGTCACTCTGTGCAGAATCAATCACACTCATTTAAGTTGGCCAGAAATGGGGAGGAACGATGAAGCCAGCCATACTGGTTGTGGATGATGACGAGGCAATCTGCACATTGCTCCAGGATGTGCTGAGTGAACACGTCTTTGCGGTGACTGCCTGTCATACCGGACAGGATGCGCTGCGTTGCATTGATACTCAGCCGGATATCGCGCTGGTATTGCTGGACATGATGTTGCCCGATATTAATGGCCTGATGGTGCTTCAGCAGGTGCAAAAAATAAGGCCGGGATTACCGGTGGTGATGCTGACAGGGTTAGGTAGCGAATCGGATGTGGTCGTGGGGCTGGAAATGGGGGCGGATGATTATATCGGCAAACCGTTCAATGCGCGGGTACTGGTGGCGCGGGTAAAAGCCGTGCTCAGGCGTGTCGGTGTTTTAACACCCGAAAGCAGCGGTCCACACACCACGGGGTTATCCTTTAATGGCTGGCATCTGGACACCGCAGGTTGTCAGTTACGTAATCCTCAGCAGTTGAAGGTGGACCTGACGCAGGGCGAATACAGTCTGCTGCTGGCGCTGGCACAGAACGCCCGTCGGGTGCTGAGTCGCGAACAACTGTTAGAACTCACGCGCAGTGACAGCGTTGAGGTGTTTGACCGCACTATTGATGTGTTAATCATGCGGCTACGGCGAAAGATAGAGGCTAACCCGCATCAGCCGATGTTGATTAAAACCCTGCGCGGGCTGGGTTATGTTTTTGCCGCCGACGTGCAGCATCACGATAAGGCGGCGTAATCAGGCATCAGTCATTGCGGTTTTTAACTCTGCCAGCGTTTTGGCGCCGTCAATCGCGTTGGCGCACAGCAAACTGGCCCGTGCGCAGGCGTGCGCCAGTCTCACGCTATCCGTCAGTGACCAGCGTTCGTGGCAGCCATACAGAAAACCGGCGCAAAACGCATCCCCCGCGCCGACACTGCCGACGATCTCTTCCTGGGCCAGTAATTGTGAGGGTATCCAGGTGCCAGCCTGATCAGGAGCTTCACCCCATGCGCCTTCCGGACAGTGGATCACCACCCGCTGGCGCACGCCTGCGTCCAGGAGTTCACGGGCGGCTGTCGCGATGTGCAGAATATGCAACTCGCCGTTGGGCTGGCGGATCTCCAGTCCGCTGAATTCCCCGGCCTCCAGTTCATTGATCACCAGATAGTCGAGATGGCGCAGCGCTGGCATCACCAGTGGCTGGTAGCGTGGATCGCCTTTGCGTGAGACCAGATCCAGCGATGTTTCAAAGCCGTTGTCGCGCATTTGCGCCAGCAGCCGTGCGCTACGAGTGCCAAATTCCACATCCGGCATATCCAGACTATCGAGCAGCAGCAGATAGCCGAGATGGAAGATTTTCATCGAGGTATCCAGCAGCTCAAACGCAGGCAGATCGAGTAGCCGATTGGCGCCCGGTGAGTGAAAAAAGGTGCGCTGGCCGCTGGGATCGGTCATCACCTGCGACATCGACGTGGGGGCTGATGTCGTACGCTGAACATGCTGGCGATTAACGTGATACTGTTCCAGCATCGCCATGATGTAGTCGCCATCGCTGTCCTTGCCAATTAAGCCTACTGCCTGCAACGGTAGCCCGGTGTGCATTTTTGCCAGCGTGAGCAACACGTTCAGCGGAGCCCCCCCTGTTGCACGTTCGCTACGGGTGATCTCCGCCAGCCAGCCGCGTTCTGGCCACTGCACAATCTGATGTACATGATCGACCAGCATATTTCCTGCGGCGATAATGCCTTTACGTTCCATCAGATCTGCCCCGCGCTACCAAAAATACGCATCTGTTCAGAAACGGTATCGGTAATGGCTTCCTCAATACTCAGCAGCAGTTCGGCGAATTCGTCGTACAGCGGCTGGCGATTCGCCATACGCGACTCTACCGCAGCCAGTGCCGCCTGCGACATACCGGTGTAGAAGTTGATTTTGTGAATGCCAAGCTCGATTGCCCGACGGAAATCGTCGTCGCTAATGCCGGAGCCGCCGTGTAGCACCAGCGGGATCGCTGCCTGCTGACGAATGGCGTCCAGACGCGGGAAGTCGAGTTTGGGGTCGCCTTTGTATTTGCCGTGTGCATTGCCAATAGCAACAGCCAGCGCATCAATACCGGTTCTGTCGACGAAGTCCCGTGCCAGCATGGGGTCGGTAAACAATGATTCATCAGCATGACCGTACAACGCGCCGCCTTCATCGCCACCCACCGCGCCGAGCTCAGCTTCCACCGATACACCCACCGCATGACACATCTTCACGACTTCGCGGGTTTGACGGATATTTTCTTCGTATTCCAGCGTGGAACCATCAAACATGACCGAACTGAAGCCTAAGCGCAGCGCCCGAACCACTGACTCAAAGTGCAGACCGTGATCAAGGTTTAGCACCACCGGAATGTCATGCCTGGCGGCTTCGAACTTGACCGCTTCGACAAGGGAATCCAGCGAGATATATTTAAAATGCACTTCGGCAATGTTGATAATGAAAGGCGAACGTTCCTGTTTTGCGGCAGCAAACAGCGCACGCAGGAAGTGTGAGTCCAGTACGTTAAATGCCCCTAAGGCATAGCGGTGCTCGCGGGCATGGGCAAGCCCATCGGCGAGGGAAATTAACGGCATAATACGCTCCTTGGTTAACGGAACAGGCGGTACTCGTTACACAGCACCAGATGCGCCGGTTCGTCTTCTTCAATGTCGTTATAGCGGGCTATTGGTTGCAGAAAATGGTTATCGTGGTCGTCGTCATTGACGGAAGAAACTTCACCGACCAGCACGTCACCAAACCCTTCTTCAGCCCAGAAGCTGTGATACAGACCGGGCGTCAGACAGATGCTTTCCCCTGGTGCCAGGCGTAACTGGCTACCTGCAGCATGGGTTTGTCGGCAACCATCAATGACCACATTGACGTCGCTGTCCTCCGTTTGTTCTCTGATACCGGCGTTCCACAGTTCGATAATCAGATTGCCGCCGCCACGATTGATGATGTCTTCACGCTTGCGCCAGTGAAAATGCATCGGCGTCACCTGGGCATCGCGAACATGCATGATTTTCTCTGCGTAGCATTTCTCGTATGGCATACCTTTTGGCGAGCCATTACGCAGGGTAAACAGCGTTAAGCCCTGAGCGGCGAAATTGTTGCCGCCAAATGCGGTGACATCCCAACCCAATTTAAGGTCAAAGACTTCGCTCCAGGCGGAAGCATCAAGTTTTCGCCATTGCGTGGGCGGGAAACTGGCGAAAGCGGGGAGATGCACGTCGTGCTGGGAAAAAAACTGGCGTGTGTGGCCAAGAATTTCGTTTATTGCGGAGCGTTTCATGGGCAGAATTCTCCTTATATCATGCCGGACAGGGCATTTTTGCCGCCATCCGGCGTTGTTGTGGCGGGTTATTTCACCGTCCAACCCTTATAGCTGCCGACGTTGTTTTTATCGATCATCGTCACCGGGATCAGCACGGGCTCTTTCGGTGCGGGTTTCCCCTGTAATATGTCATAGCCGATTTCGACCGCTTTGGCAGCCATGACCTGCGGATCTTGTGCCGGGGTCGCCACAAATAATGAGTTTTCGCGCTTCAGCGCTTCTTCACCGTCCGGCGATCCGTCTACGCCAACAATAAAGAACTCATTACGCTGTGCCTGTTTTGCCGCCAGATCGGCACCGATCGCGGTAGGATCGTTAATGGCAAACACGCCGTCGATCTTCGGATTGGCCGCCAGCAGGGCGGTCATGATCTCCAGACCACCTTCACGACTGCCCTTGGCGTTCTGATTATGTGACAGCACCTTGATGTCCGGGTGGCGTTTGAACTCGGTCTGGCAGCCTTCCACGCGGTTCTGCACGGCGGAAACCGGTGGCCCGTTGATGATGACCACGTTACCTTTCCCTTTCAGGCGGTCGGTAATGTATTTACAGGCCATTTCACCGGCCTGGGTGTTATCGGAGGTGATGGTGGCGTCTGCGCCTTCCGCTGCCACGTCAACGGCGACCACTACAATGCCCGCATCTTTCGCACGTTTGACCGCCGGGCCGATGCCTTTGGAGTCCGCCGCGTTAAGAATGATCATGTCCACTTTGGCGGCAATAAAGTTGTCGATCTGCGAGACCTGCTGTCCCAGATCGTAGCCGCTGGAGACCAGCGTCACTTTAACGCTATCGCCTGCCAGCTTGCGTGCTTCCAGCTCCGCGCCTTTGGTTATCTGCACGAAGAACGGGTTGGCAAGATCGCCCACCGTGACGCCGATTGATTTCAGTTCTTTTGCCTGCACATATGGCGTCGCGGCAAGCAGTGCGCCAGCACAGAGCGCGGTAACTAATGGCTTCAAACGCATGTTGTATTCCTCGTAGCTGTAGGGTTTTGTTGTTATGCACTTTGATGATGCCGGGTACGGTATTTGTCGATCAGCACCGCTATGATGATCACCGCCCCTTTGATCACCAGTTGCCAGAAATAAGACACGCCCATCAGCGTCATGCCGTTATTGAGCGTGGCGATAATCAACGCCCCCACCAGCGTGCCAGTGATGGTGCCGATCCCGCCGACAAAACTGGTGCCGCCGAGGATCACCGCCGCGATGGCGTCCAGCTCATAGCCCATGCCTAAGTTGCCGTTGGCGCTGTACAGTCGCGAGGCACTCATCACCCCGCCAAGACCTGAGAGCAAACCGCTCATGCCGTAGACGAATAACAGCACCAGCCACACTTTGATGCCGGTTAAGCGTGCGGCCTGCATATTGCCGCCAACCGCGTAGATATGGACGCCCAGCGTGGTGCGGCGCAGAATGAACCAGCACACCACCACCACCGCCAGTGCAATCACCACCAGCCACGGTACCGGACCGAGATAGTTGTTGCCGATCCACTCAAAGCTGATGTTGGAGTTGATCACCGTTGTGCCATCCGCCAGCAGGTAGGCCGCGCCGCGTAACGCGGTATAAGTCCCTAGCGTGACGATAAACGGCGGCAGTCCGGCGAAGGCGACCAGTGCGCCATTAAACAGCCCCAGCACCAGGCCGAGCATCAGCGCTGCCGGAATCGACAGCATGGCCAGCTCAGGAATAAGAGAAACGACCATCGCCGCAACGGCAGTGGTGCCGAGAATTGAACCGACGGAGAGATCGATCCCACCGGTGAGAATGATGAACGTCATGCCCGCCGCCAGCACAATGTTGATCGATGCCTGACGGGTAATATTCAGCAGGTTGCTCTCCGTAAAAAAGTTTGGCGCGATAAAGCCAAATACCGCCACGATCAGGATCAGAATGGGTAAGATGCCGACCGTTTGCATCAGATCGCTCATCAACATTTTTTTCGCGGAGGCGGATTTCGCCACCTGCCGGGGAGGGGTTGAATTATTCATGGGGCACCGCCTGATGATGGGAGTCGTTCACGCCGGTTGCAAGCGTCATAATGTTTTCCTGGGTAATGCTTTTCCCGTCCAGCTCGCCGGCAATACTGCCTTCCCGCATGACATATACCCGATCGCTCATGCCGACCACTTCCGGCAATTCACTGGAGATCATCAGGATCGCCACGCCTTTGCGTGCCATATCGTTCATGATCCGGTAGATCTCGCTTTTGGCACCGACGTCCACGCCGCGCGTGGGTTCATCGAGGATTAAAATGCGGGGGCCAATTGCCACCCAGCGTGAGATGAGTAATTTTTGCTGATTGCCGCCGGACAAGCCGCCCGCGCGGACTTGCGCATGCGGCACGCGAATGTTGAGCAACTGGATGGCGTCATCGGAAATGGCCTGCGCTTTTTTGCGATCGAGCATGCCCCAGTTGGCGTCACGCTCCAGCGTCGCCATGGTGATGTTCTCTGCCGCCGCCAGTTCCAAAAACAGCCCCTGTTCTTTGCGGTTCTCGGTCAGAAAGCCAATGCCGTGGTCAATGGCTTCACGCGGGGAGTGGATAACCACTGGCTCGCCGTCGACTTCAATCATGCCGCCGATCGCTTTGCGTACGCCAAAAATCAGCTGCGCCAGTTCGGATCGCCCGGCGCCCACCAGACCCGCAAGGCCGACAATTTCCCCGGAACGCACTAATAAACTGCACGGCTGTACTTTGTTGCCGTCAGTCAGGTGATGCACGTTCAGGCGCGCTTTGCCGAGCGGGATATCGCGCTCTTTGTTGAACAGATCGCTTAACGGGCGGCCAACCATCATGCGCACCAGTTCCGAAGCATTAAGCTTGTCGCGGGTCAGGCTACCGACATACTGCCCATCGCGCAGTACGCTGACGCGATCGGAGAGTTCATACACTTCTGCCATGCGGTGGCTGATGTAGATAATCGCCATCCCTTCATCGCGCAGGCGCATGATCAGTTCAAACAGGCGGTGCGTCTCACGCGAGGAGAGGGCAGCGGTGGGTTCATCCATGACCAGGATACGGCTGTTACGGTGTAGGGCGCGGGCGATTTCGACCTGCTGCTGCTCGGCGATGGTCAGCGTCATGACCCGGTCGCTGGCCTTAAACTGGGCACCGAGTCGGTCGATAACCTTCTGCGACTGCGTCACCATCTCTTTGCGCTGGACCAGACCACCGCGCGACAATTCACTGCCGAGGAAGATATTCTCCGCCACCGTCAGATTTGGTGCGAGCTGCATCTCCTGATAAATCAGGGTAATGCCTGCACTTAACGCATCCTTGGGTCCACGAATATGAAAAGGTTGTCCGTCAATCAGGATCTCGCCGCTGGTGGCGGTATAGGCCCCCGCGAGGATCTTCATCAGGGTGCTTTTCCCCGCGCCGTTTTCGCCCATCAGGGCATGGATCTCACCCGGCCAGACCGTTAAATCGACCCCTTTCAGCGCGTAAAATTTGCCAAACGCTTTGGCAATGTTGCGCATTTCCAGAACCGGTGTCCTGCTCATAGCGGATCTCCTGCGGGGTGGCCGATATCAGCAGTCCATCACAGGAATGTAAATGCAAAATGTCAGAAGCCGTTCATATTTGTCATATTGCGATTTTTCTTCATGGGGCGTGATATGCCGCAACCAGGACATCACTTTTTCGCCAGTGCGCGCGGGCGATTACTGTTTTTCAACCTGCTGGTGGTGGCGGTTACGTTGATGGTCAGCGGCGTAGCGGTGCTGGGTTTTCAGCATGCCAGTCAGATTCAGGAGCAGGTGCAACAGCAAACGGTTGATGATATGACCGGCAGCATGAATCTGGCGCGCGATACGGCAAATGTAGCAACGGCGGCGGTGCGACTGTCGCAGGTGGTGGGGGCGCTGGAATACAAAGGTGAAGCGGAACGTCTGCAGGAGACCCAGCGGGCGCTGAAGCATTCGCTGGAACAACTGGCCGCTGCGCCGCTGGCACAGCAGGAGCCGGGGCTGGTCGAGCGTATTATTCAACGCAGCAATGAACTGCAAAGCAGTGTGGAAGGTATGTTGCAGCGCGGACAGCGGCGGCATCTGGAGCGTAACGCGCTGCTCAGTTCGCTGTACCAGAATCAAAGCTACTTACGCCATCTGCAAAAACTCACCGGCGCGCAGGATGACACGTTGCTTACGCAGATGGACCGCCTGATCGTCGCTGCCATTGAGACGCCCGCACCGCGCTCGGTAATCAAACAACTGGACGGCGTGATGCCCGCGCTGCCTCTGCAAGCCAGTAACCTGCTGATTAGCCGCATTCTCAACGATTTCAATCAGGAACTGCATAAGCTGGAGCCGCTTTCTGCCGCACTGGAACAAAGCGACCTGGCGATCAACTGGTATATGTTTCATATCAAAGCGCTGGTAGCGATCCTCAACAGTGATATCAACCAGTATGCTTCGCAGGTGGCGTTAATCTCCGAACAGCGGGTGGCGCAAAGCCACCAGGAGTTACAGTCTGGTGCGCTGTTTATTATGATTTTTGCGCTGCTGGCCGTGGTGATCACCGGTTTTGCCGGCTGGTATATCTACCGCAATCTTGGCTCCAACCTGACGGCTATTTCGCGCGCGATGACCCGCCTGGCGCATGGGGAATCAGATGTCAGCGTCCCGGCCCTGCAGCGGCGTGATGAACTGGGCGAACTGGCCCGCGCCTTTAGCGTGTTTGCCCGCAATACGGCGTCGCTCGAGCACACCACCCGGTTGCTGAAAGAAAAAACCACCCAGATGGAAATCGACCGCACCGAACGCCAGGGGCTGGAAGAAGCACTGCTACACAGCCAAAAGCTGAAAGCGGTAGGGCAACTGACGGGGGGGCTGGCGCATGATTTCAATAATCTGCTGGCGGTGATTATCGGCAGTCTGGATCTGGTGAATCCGGATTCGCCCGATGCGCCACGGATCAACCGGGCGCTAAAAGCGGCTGAACGTGGGGCGATGCTGACCCAGCGACTGCTGGCCTTTTCACGCAAACAGTCTTTGCATCCGCATGCGGTGGAGCTGAAAACATTGCTGGAAAACCTGGGCGAACTGATGCGCCATTCGCTACCTAACACGTTGACGCTGGAAATCGAGGCCCAATCGCCCGCCTGGCCGGCGTGGATTGACGTTAGCCAACTGGAAAACGCCATTATCAATCTGGTGATGAACGCTCGTGATGCGATGGACGGGCAGACGGGCACAATTAAAATTCGTAGCTGGAATCAGCGGGTCACGCGCAGTGACGGACGCAAGCAGGACATGGTGATGCTGGAGGTAGCTGACCAGGGCTGTGGAATGTCGCAGGAGATTAAAGCCCAGGTTTTTGAGCCGTTTTTCACCACCAAACAGACCGGTAGCGGCAGCGGATTGGGGCTGTCGATGGTGTACGGTTTTGTCCGCCAGTCTGGTGGTCGGGTGGAAATTGAGAGCGCGCCGGGGCAGGGAACAACCGTCCGGTTACAGCTTCCCCGCGCTATAGTACCGGTACAGATTCAGGCAGAACCGACAGCGCAACATGCGGCGAACAGCGGCGAAAAATTGGTGTTGGTGCTCGAAGATGAGGCCGACGTGCGTCAGACGCTGTGTGAGCAGTTGCATCTGCTGGGGTATCTGACGCTGGAGGCCGCCAACGGCGAGCAGGCAATGCATATGCTCACCGCGTCCTCAGAGATAGATATTCTGGTCAGCGACCTCATGCTACCTGGCGGGTTAAGCGGCGTGGATGTGGTTAACTATGCGTTGAAACATCACCCGCAGCTGACCATCCTGCTGATCAGCGGCCAGGATTTACGCCCGGCGCACAACCCGGCATTACCGGATGTAGCGTTATTGCGTAAGCCCTTTACCCGGGGGGAGCTGGCGCAGGCGCTGCGCCACTCGCGTAATTGAGATTCCTCCGCTACTCGCATCAAAGCACTTTGATTACCGTGGAGCCAGTTTCTTTATGAGGCTGGTTTGATGAAACGCACCCCGACGCTCTTTTTATTCAGTTTGCTGATGTTGACGACGATTTCGGCGCATGCAGACATTATTGATGACGCCATTGGCAATATTCAACGTGCCGTCAGCGATGCTTATAACCCGGATAACAATCGGGATTACGATGACTCGCGTGATGAAAGCTGGCAGCGTCAGATGAGTGACGATCGCCGCAGGCAATATAATGATCGCCGGCGCCAGTTCGAAGACCGCCGCCGTCAGTTAGACGATCGCCAGCGGCAGCTCGATCAGGAACGGCGTCAACTGGAAGATGAAGAGCGCAGAATGGAATACGATTACGATCGTTAACGCAGCCTTTCGCTGGCGAGGTGATATACCTCGCTGCGTTCGCGTTTACCGACTGCAACAACCGCGATGACCAGGGTGTCGTCAATAACTTGATAAACAAGACGAAACCCTGACGTACGTAGCTTGATTTTATAGCAATCGTTTACTCCCCTAAGCTTTGCTGAGGGGATATGGGGATTTTCACAACATTTCTTAAGTTTCTTAGCAAATTGCTGTTGAATGGTTCTATCCAGTTTTTGCCATTCTTTCAGCGCGTCTTCCCTGAACTTTACCGTATAACTCATAAATAGCTGTCCAGATCCACATCCACCAGTGGCTGTTGACTACGTTCACTGACTAACTTAACCAGTTGCTGATCGTCCAGGGCATCAAGCATCTTTTCGTAAAGCGCTGCTGGCACGCAATAAAAAGCAGGCTGGTTACGGTTCAGTATGGCGACCGGAAATCCATCCCCGGCGCTGACAGTCGCCATCGGGTTCTTTTTCAGTTCACTCACGCTGGCAGTGGTGTCGCTTAAGATGATATGTGGCATAGTTCCTCCTAAAGACCTTTTAACTGGTCTTAGAATAGGATGTCAGAGACCGGTTAACAAGTCTTATTGTGCGGTGAAAAGCCTAACCTAACGTAATCTCCATGCCGTCATACCCGGCTTCAAACCCTGCCGGTAGTGGATTTTCCATCATCCACAGGTCGAACTGATGGCTGATGTGCGTCAGGATCACCCGTGGGCAGCGGATCACCTCGTTGAGGGCGATGACGGTATTTACATCGCTGTGATTGCGTGGCGGCTCGGCGCGTGGGGCGTGGCTGCAGTCGATGATAATCACGTGGGGTTGATTATTGTGGAGAAACTTCAGCGTCTTGTCGGGAAGCCCGGCGGTATCGGAGAGCCACGCCACGCGGCTGTGCGCTGTTTCCAGCAAATAGCCAAACGTCAGCTTAGAGTGGTTGAGCGGCAGTGGCGTGACCTGCAATCCCTGCAAATCGAACACCACAAACGGCGCGACGGTCTGGCTAAAATCGAGAATACCGGGGTGCTTAAACAGATCGTCGCAGCCCTGTTCATCCGGTGGGCCGTACACTGGGATCGTTTTCCCCACCCCCCAGCGCAGCGGAAACAGTCCCTGTACATGATCCATATGATAGTGAGTGAGCAGGAACTGCTGGAAGCTGCCTGCCGGCCAGTCGTCCATCAGATGTGGGATCCCTGCATCCAGAAGCGTTACCGCGTCGTTGAATTTGACCACGCCACTGCAGGGGCGCCGGCGGTATTGCGCCTGTAAACGAGCCCGCTGGCAGGCGGCACAGTCGCAGCCAAAAGCCGGTACCAACTGTGCGCCGCCGGTTCCTGTAAGCGTAATGGTCAGACTCATTGCATCCCCCTACAGCGGCTTGGTAAAGCGAAAATGGCTCTGCGTATAACCTTCGCGGCGGTAAAAACGATGCGCATCAAGGCGCTGCGTGCTGGTAGAAAGCTCAGTCATTTCCGCACCCGCTTCGCGCGCGGTGGCTTCGGCCCATGCCAGTAACTGGCTGCCTACCTTTAACCCCCGCGCCTGTGGCATCACTACCAGTTCCTGAATCTCACCGATCCAGTTAGCGTGGTGCAGATGAAACTGCAAATGCAGACCGATCAACCCGATGACCTGTCCGTCAAGCAGCGCCAGTTGGTAATGCATATTGGGGTCTTGCAGATTTGCTATATACCCGGTGCTAAAGGCCTGGTGGTCGAACTTACCCTGCTTCAGTTCGCAGACAAGCGCGTAAACCGCATCGGTGTCGTACAGCGTAGCGCGGCGTAATTCACAGACAGACATGTTTCTTCTCCTTGCGTCCCATCAGGGTGAGCAGTGTATCGACTGACTGTAGCAAACTTCCATCGTTATTCAGGACGTGGCAGTCGTAAGGCGCGTAGCGAGCCGCGCGTTCAAGGCGGGCGGCGATTTCTGTTTCGCTTTCCCGCCCGCGCGCCTGCAAACGTTGGCGTAAAATTGCCGGAGAAACCTGTAAGCAGATGGGTATTAAAGCCGTGCCATAGCGTGATTGCGCCTGTGGCAGATGGGCGCGTGAACCGTTGACCACCACATCAAAACCGGCATGCAGCCAGAGGTCAATCTCCACGCCGACGCCGTAGTACAAACCGTTTGCATGCCAGCTTAGCGCCAGCAGGTTTTGCCCGGCGCGGGTAAAAAACTCCTGTTCACTGAGGGCGATGTGGTTTTCATTCCCGGCATTGGCCGCCCGGGTGATGTAACGATGTGCTACCAGCAATTGTGCCGGTTCCTGTAGGCGGAGTTCCGCCAGCAGACTGTCCTTTCCTGAGCCGGATGGCCCCATCAGCCAGATCAGTTTACCCATAGTCAGAATACCCTTTTGCCCTGACGCCAGACGTGATCGATATGAATGTTGCCGCCTTTGCGGTGTGCCAGCACCAGATCCGCGCGTTTTCCTTCGGCAACCACGCCACGGTCGTCAAGATTCAACGCCCGCGCTGGATTACGGGTCACCAGACGAATAGCCTGTGGAAGTGTAAAACGGTTGGTATCGTCATCCGCGACACGAAATGCTGCGTCGAGCAGGCTGGCGGGGTAGTAATCGGAAGAGAGGATATCCAGTAGCCCCAGTTCGGCGAGCTTATGGGCTGCTACGTTGCCGGAGTGCGAACCGCCTCGCACGATATTCGGCGCGCCCATCAGCACGTTCATGCCATGCTGGCGTGAGGCTTCGGCGGCTTCGAAAGTCGTGGGAAATTCGGCGATCACGCTGCCAAGTTGATGCGATTCAAGGACATGATCATGCGTGGCGTCATCGTGGCTCGCCAGTGCAATCTGCCGTTCACGGCACATCTGTGCGATGGCGGTGCGGTTGGGGTGTGACCAGCGGGCCGCCAGGGCGAGTTGCTCTTCTTCATAGCGGGCCATCTGCTCGTCGGTCAGCGAATACTTGCCCTGATAGTACTCGCGGTACTTCTCACGGTTGGCGAACTGACGCTGGCCCGGTGAATGATCCATCAGTGACACCAGCGTCACCGGTTCGCGACCGACCAGTTTTTCAAACAGCGGCAGGGTGGTGTGGTGTGGCAGCTCGCAGCGCAGATGCAGACGGTGTTCGGCACGGTTGACCCCGCGCTTTTGTGTCTCTTCCACCGCATTGATCATTTTTTCCAGGTTTTCCAGACGGTCGCCACCGTCTCGCACATCGCCAATCGCTACCGCGTCCAGCACGGTGGTAATACCGCTGGCAACCATTAAAGCATCGTGGCTGCTCATCGCCGAGTGGGCAGGCCAGTCTACTTTTGGGCGTGGGGTAAAGAACTTGTCGAGGTTATCGGTATGCAGTTCAATAAGCCCCGGCAGCAGCCAGCCGCCTTCACCGTCCAGCGCGTCAGGTAAGCTGCTCTGGCTTTCGGCAAAAGTGCGAATAACCCCGCCTTCAATCTCCAGCGATCCTTGCACCACGTCATCTTCCAGCACCAGCTTTACATTGTTGATAATCATGCTGTTATTCCCATCAGATGCAGACGATCCGCCACGCGCTCGCGTACGGTCTCATCGTGAAAAATACCGACAATGGCCGCGCCGCGGGCTTTGGCTTCTTCAATCAGTGCCACCACGGCATCGCTGTTTTTGCTGTCCAGTGACGCGGTAGGCTCATCGAGCAGCAGAATGGGGTAATCGACAATAAAGCCCCGGGCAATGTTAACGCGCTGCTGTTCACCACCGGAAAAGGTTGATGGCGCGAGATGCCATAAGCGCTCAGGAACATTCAGGTGGGTGAGCAGGCTCGCGGCTTTGGCTGCACATTCCTCACGAGATACGCCCAGATCCAGCAGTGGCTGCATCACCACATCCAGCGCGGAAATCCGTGGGATCACGCGCAGGAACTGACTTACCCAACCGATAGTTGAACGACGGATCTCCAGCACTTTACGGGCCGGAGCCTGCACCAGATCCACCCATTCACCGCGATGGCGAATATGGATATGTCCTTCATCTGGCAGGTAATTGGCGTACAGCGAACGCAGCAGCGTGGATTTTCCGCTGCCGGAATGGCCGTGCAGCACGACGCACTCGCCGTTTTTTACTTCCAGGGTGGCGTTGTGGAGCACCGGCAGACGCACGCCGTTTTGCTGGTGCAGCACAAAGGTTTTACTGACGTTTTCTACGCGAATCATTTGAGCCTCTTAGTTCTGCAGTACGGACGACACCAGCAACTGGGTGTACGGGTGATGCGGATCGTCGAGCACGCGGTCGGTCAACCCACTTTCCACCACCTGACCTTGCTTCATGACCAGCAAACGGTCCGCCAGCAGACGCGCCACACCCAAATCATGGGTGACAATTACCACTGCCAGATCCAGTTCCACCACCAGGCCACGCAACAGGTCCAGCAACCTGGCTTGTACCGAGACGTCCAGGCCGCCGGTCGGTTCATCCATAAATACCAGTTTGGGATGGGTGACGAGGTTGCGGGCGATCTGCAAACGCTGCTGCATGCCGCCGGAAAAGGTGGTCGGCAGATCGTCGATACGCGAGGCGGGGATTTCCACCTGTTCCAGCCAGCGCTGGGCGGTGGCGCGGATGCCGCCGTAGTGGCGTGCGCCGGTGGCCATCAGGCGTTCACCGATATTACCGCCCGCCGAAACCTGGCGGCGCAGGCCGTCCATCGGGTGCTGATGTACCACGCCCCATTCCGTGCGCAGCAGGCGGCGGCGGTCGGCTTCGCTCATGCCGTACAGCGAGCGGTTCTGATATAAGATCTCACCGTTTTGTGGCGTCAGCCGTGAAGAGATAGATTTCAGCAGCGTAGTTTTACCGGAACCGGATTCCCCAACGATGCCCAGCACTTCGCCAGGCCACAGGTCAAAAGAGACATCGCTGAAGCCTTTGCCCGGCGCGTAGAGATGGGTCAGGTTGTTGACTGAAAGCAGCGGTTGCATCATTTGTTGAGGGCCTCGCTCTGTTGGCGGCAATAGTCGGTGTCGGAGCAGACAAACATGCGTTTGCCGCTGTCATCGAGCACCACTTCGTCGAGATAGCTGTGGGTTGAGCCGCAGATGGCGCAGGGTTCATCCCAGCTCTGGACGCTAAACGGGTGATCGTCGAAATCGAGGCTTTCCACCCGCGTATACGGTGGGACGGCATAGATACGTTTTTCGCGGCCTGCACCGAACAATTGCAGGGCTGGCATCCTGTCCATCTTCGGGTTGTCGAATTTCGGGATGGGCGACGGGTCCATCACGTAGCGGCCGTTAACCTTCACCGGATAGGCGTAGGTGGTGGCGATATGGCCGAAGCGGGCGATATCTTCATACAGTTTTACCTGCATGATGCCGTACTCTTCCAGCGCGTGCATGGTGCGGGTTTCCGTTTCGCGCGGTTCGATAAAGCGCAGCGGCTCGGGGATCGGCACCTGGAAGATGATTATCTGATCTTCCGTTAGCGGTGTTTCCGGGATGCGGTGGCGGGTCTGAATTAGCGTGGCGTCTTCTGTACGTTCGGTGGTGTTAACGCCGGTTACGCGCCTGAAGAAGTTGCGGATCGACACGGCGTTGGTGGTGTCATCCGCGCCCTGGTCAATCACCTTCAGCACGTCAGCTTCACCAATTACGCTGGCAGTAAGCTGGATACCGCCCGTACCCCAGCCGTACGGCATTGGCATTTCGCGTCCGCCAAATGGCACCTGATAACCGGGGATGGCCACCGCTTTCAAAATTGCGCGACGGATCATGCGTTTGGTCTGCTCATCAAGATAAGCAAAGTTGTAGCCGGAGAGGTTAGCGGTCACGGTCGGCCTCCTGTTGCAGGCGTTTAAGCAGTTCCAGTTCGGCCTGGAAATCGACGTAATGGGGGAGTTTGAGGTGCGAAACAAAACCCGCCGCCTCGACGTTATCCGCATGCGCCAGTACGAACTCTTCGTCCTGCGCCGGTCCCGTAACCGTTTCATCGTAGTCGGGTGCCTGTAGGGCGCGGTCAACCAGTGCCATCGCCATCGCTTTACGTTCGCTCATGCCGAACACCAGCCCGTAACCGCGGGTAAAATGGGGCGCGTCGTTTTCCGGCGCGACAAAGCCGTTAACCATTTCACATTCAGTCATCAGCAGTTCGCCGACGTTTACCGCAAACCCCAGCTCTTCCGGCACGGTTTCCAGTTCAACATAACCGCTGCGGATCTCTGCGGCGAACGGATGGTTGCGCCCGTAGCCCCGCTGGGTGGAGTAGGCCAGTGCCAGCAGGTAGCCTTCGTCACCACGCATCAGCTGTTGCAGTCGCGAAGCGCGTGAGCAGGGATAAACGGGTGGTGTGCGGGTGATGTCATCAGGCTGAGCGCCGTCGTCCTCTTCGCGCTTTGCCAGTCCTTGATTTGCCAGCAGAGAAAAGACGTGCGGAGAGGTGTCCTGCGTATTTTCAGCGCTGCGCAGCGGTGGCGTTTCACCATTGGCCAGCAGGGTAAAATCCAGCAGGCGATGGGTGTAATCGTAGGTGGGTCCTAACAATTGCCCGCCGGGAATGTCCTTGTAGACGGCAGAAATTCGGCGTTCCAGGCGCATCTCGGCGCTGTTAACCGGTTCGCTGACGGCCAGTTTTGGCAGTGTGGTGCGATAGGCGCGTAGCAGAAAGATGGCTTCGACGTTATCGCCGCTGGCCTGTTTTAGCGCCAGTGCCGCCAGCTCGCGGTCGGCAATGCCGCCTTCGGTCATCACCCGGTCGACGGCCAGGTTCATCTGTTGTTCGATTTGTGCCACGCTCAGTTCAGCAATGCTCTCATCGCCCCGGCGTCGGCTTTCCTGCAGTGCATGGGCGTTGGCTATCGCCTTTTCGCCCCCTTTGACGGCGACGTACATCAGCACACCTCCACATGGGTGGTTCGCGGAATAGCCAGCAGTCGTTCACCACAGGTGAGGATCAGATCGACCCCCAGCGGGAACGGATGTGGGCGTTCGGTAAGTTCGTGAATCAGACATTCCGGTAGCTGTGGCGCGATCATGCGTTCTTCGGCGATACCCGCGCCGGTCAGACGCAGCATGCGTCCACCGCTTAAGCCAGATACCTGCACAATCAGCGTGGCGCCGGTCTCTGGCGCGACGGCGGAACCGGCGGAGAGGGCGTTAAGCTGTTCGCTGCTGATGCGCTCGTCGGCGACTGCAAAGGCGGCCTGTTGCGGCTGGTCCACCAGCGGTGCGTTGGTGTGAAAACGCAGATTCTGTCGGGCGATATCGTTATCTATCGAGGGTGCCAGCCAGACCGGCGTGTCGCCATCGACCAGCGTCAACAGCACGCTGGTAGTGGCCAGACCCAGTGGCTGCCAGCCATGTTTCAGTTGATGCAGGGCGACAATGACGCCGGGTTCACTCATGGCCTTCAGCAGGCGACGAAAGCTCTGTTGGGCATCCTGAACAGGTAAATTAAAGGCGGTTTGTAAGGTCATGCGTTATCTCCGCGTACCAGCGTGAAGAAGTCGACCCGGCTGGCATTGACTTCGGCACGGCGTGCGCGAATCAGCGCCTCGCGTTCCGCTTCCAGCGGGGCAATTAAGGTTTCCATTAGGTTCTGGAAATGCGTTTGTTCCTGAAGCAATGCGTCAATTACCGCGCACTGCTCGGCATGTTGTTTATTGCGACCCAGCAGGTAGCTGTAGCCCAGCGTGCCGCTTTTCAGGCGAATAACCGCGCGGGTGAGCGTGGTGTCGCCAGCAAAGAAACGATTACCGGTGCCGCCCATGCGGGCCTGTATCTGCATCAGCCCGCTTTCCGGGGCGCGAATAAGCGCATAGTCCGGCGTCAGTTTGAGCGCCTTGATACGCGCATTCAGGGCATCGGCATTGCTGTAAGCCAGCGCGCGCATCCAACGCTGGCGAGTGGCGGTATCGAAATGCATTCAGTGCTCCATGGTGAATTCGATCATGTCGGCGCGGGTCAGGCTGACGGAATATTCCGCGGCCTGTTCTTCGCCTTCACGGTGGTTCAGGGTGCGCACGCACAGCAGCGGCGCCATGTTGGGGATTTCCAGCACTTTGCTCTCTTTGGCCTGTGCGCGGCGGGCGCTGATACGCGTTTGCGTGCGTAGCAGCGTCAGGCCCGACTGTTCGCGCAGGTAGTCGTGCAGCGAGCCGTGGTTAAAGCCCTGCAATAGCGGCCAGAGAGTGAGGTCGGAAAAATAGTGGTCGATTTGGCACAGGGCGATGCCGTTGACCCGGCGCAGGGTGCGCAAATGGATGACGTTATCGCCCTCGTTAATGCTCAGCGCATCCGCAATGGGGCTGGAAGCCGGACGCAGCACCGCCAGCAGTTTTTCGCTGGTGGGGTGGCTGCCCTGATCCAGCAGGTTCTGGCTGAAGCGTGCCTGGGCATTCAATGGGTAGTCGAACGGGCGCATCAGCACCAGAACCCCCACGCCCTGACGACGCTGCACCCAGCCGCGCTCAACCAGTTGATCGATAGCGCGGCGCAGAGTATGGCGGTTTACCTCGTAACGCGCGGCCAGTTGATGCTCGGCGGGCAGGTAATCACCGCAGCGATAATGTTGACGAAGCTCCTGCTCAAGTCTCGCGGCAATCTCCTGATAACGCGTCGGATAACTGGTCAGATGTGTAGACAAGTGCATAGCAATCAATGCCTCGCTAGTCAGATAAAGTGCTTACGCAAACGCTGGGAGAGGAAATCCAGCAGACTGACGGTGACGATGATTAACACCATCAGGGCACAGGTTTGCTGGAACTGGAAACCGCGAATCGCTTCCCATAAGGTCACGCCAATGCCGCCTGCGCCGACCATCCCAACTACCGTGGCTGAACGAACGTTGGACTCAAAGCGATACAGCGAGTAGGAGATGAGCAGCGGCATGACCTGTGGCAGAACGCCGTAAAGAATCTCTTCAATCTTGTTGGCTCCGGTGGCGCGAATGCCTTCTACCGGACCGGGTTCAATGGCTTCTACCGCTTCGGAAAGCAGCTTGGAGAGCACCCCGGTGGTGTGGATAAACAGCGCCATCACCCCGGCGAACGGACCCAAACCAACGGCAACGACAAACAGCATGGCGAAGACCATTTCGTTGATGGCGCGACAGGCATCCATCAGGCGACGCATCGGCTGGTAAATCCACCACGGCACGAGGTTATCGGCGCACATCAGGCCGAACGGAATCGACAACACCACGGCGAGGGCGGTCCCCCAGACGGCGATTTGCAGCGTGACGGCCATTTCACCGAGATAGTCCTGCCACTGGCTGAAGTCCGGTGGGAAGAAGTCGGCAGCGAAGGTTGCCATATTGCCGGAATCCTGGATCAGCGTGAGCGGGGCCATTTCGGCGCCTTTCCACGAGACCACCAGCACGGCGAGAAGAATGGCCCAGCTCAGCAGCGAGAACCAGCTACGCTTGGGCGGGGCGACGGTGATGGTTTGCATATTTAGCTCCATTATTCTGTATTGCCGGATGGCGGCTTTGCCTTATCCGGCCTACGTTCGTAGGCCCGGTAAGCATCGCGCCACCGGGCAATCCGTTATTGCACCGCTTTGGTCACGCTGGTCATTGCACCCAGCGCTGCAGTCAGGCGGTCGAGATCATCAAGCTGTGCTTTCAGAGCCGACGTTTTGCTGGTTTTTTCTTCTGCATTCAGGCCTTTGTTGTCCTTCACGCCCTGCATCTCTTTAAACAGTGCGAGTTGGCGAATCGGGACCAGTTGCAAATCGCTGGAGGCGCGGAACGGTGCCCAACCCAGGCGTTCCAGCACGGTTTTCTGCTCCGGCGTTTTGCCGTAGTTCATGAAGAAGTCGTACACCTTGTCCTTGGTGGCTTCAGAGAGGTTCTTACGCCAGACGATCGGATCGCCTGGGATCAGCGGTGACTTCCAGATAACCTTCAGTTCTTTCAGCTTGTCTGGTGCGGAGGTTTTCAGCTTGTCGAGGTTTTCGGTGTTGTTGGTAGCCACATCCACCTGTTTGTTGGCGACGGCCAGGGCGTTGGTTTCGTGTCCGGCATTGACGGTGCGTTTGAAGTCGGTGGCGGAGATGTTGTTTTTCGCGAAGACGTAGTAACCAGGGACGAGGTAGCCTGAAGTGGAGTTGGGATCGCCGTTGCCGAAGGTCAGATCCTTACGTTTGGCGATCAGATCGTTCAGGTTGTTGATCGGGCTGTCCTTGTTAACGATCAGTACGCTCCAGTACCCTGGAGAGCCGTCGGCAGCGACGGTCTGGGCAAAGACCTGTCCGTTGGCGCGATCCACCGCTTCCATTGCTGAGAGGTTGCCGTACCAGGCGATATCGACTTTGTTAAAGCGCATTCCCTGGATGATCCCGGCGTAGTCCGGAGCAAAGAAGGCGTTCACTTTGACACCCAGCGATTTTTCCATGTCCTTCAGGAACGGTTCCCACTGTGGCTTCAGGTTTTGCTGTGATTCAGTTGAAATAATGCCAAAGTTCAGCGCTTTTTCTTGTTCTTCGGCATGCGCCGGGCTTAACAAGGTACTGATGCTGAACATGCTGGTGAACGCCAGCGCGGCAACGGCCTTATAGCTCATGTTTTTTCCTCAACGAGTCATTGTTCCAGGCTATTTCACTTGTCAGCCTGGTCTTTTCAGTTCAATTAAGCAGCCTGCGCGTTCTGTTCGACGCGGTTCATGCTGCAGTAGAGATGATCAAAACGATCGTTATCGAAGTGCTGGCTGCTGCCATCAAAGAAGACGTTTCCCTGACGCAGCGCGACAATGCGTTCGCAGTAGCGCAGGGCGTAATCCACCTGATGCAGCGTGACGACCACGGTGATGCCGTCGGTCTGGTTGATGTCGCGCAGGGTGTCCATCACGATGCGCGCCGATTCCGGGTCCAGCGAGGCAATGGGCTCGTCGGCGAGGATCACTTTGGCCTGCTGCATTAGCGCGCGGGCGATGGCGACGCGCTGCTGCTGTCCGCCGGAGAGCGTGGAAACGCGCTGATAGGCAAAGTGAGCCATGCCAACGCGGGTCAGCGCCTGTAACGCGCGCTGCTTCTGTTCCTGGCTAAACCAGCTAAAGCAGGTGCGCCAGAACGGTGTGCTACCGAGCGCGCCAATCAGCACGTTCTCCAGCACGGTCAGGCGGTTCACCAGATTGAACTGTTGGAAGATGTAGCCGGTGTGGGCACGGCTTTTGCGGATGTCGCGCGCCAGTCGGCCTTCACGTTGAACGGTACGGCCTAATAGCTCGACGTGACTGCCCGGTGATTTATCACCGGTAATCAAGCCGCTTAAATGACGTAAAAGGGTGGATTTGCCGGAGCCAGATGGCCCAAGCAGAGCCACCATCTCACCGGCACAGATATTCAGATCAACCGCATTAAGCGCCTGATGTTGATTGAAGGATTTGGAGAGTTTCTCGACGCGAATAACCGTTTGCATGATGCGGCCTCCCTAAAAAAGTGGCCCCATCGTGGCGGATTAATGTGACGTTTTCGTTAAAGGAAAGTTACTTAGCGATGAAGAGTTGAGCGATATTTGATGACAGTCCGGGAGGACGAGCCTCCCGTTACATCACTCGGTAGGGGGTTGCTGTTGCTTGACGACGTTGATCATCCACGGCACGCCGTACTGGTCGGTCACTTTACCGAAACCATGTGCCCAGAAGGTCTCCTGCCAGTCCATTTCAATTTGTCCTTGTGCGGCCAGGTTATCAAACCAGCGCTTCCCTTCATCGACATTTTGCGTGTCGAGAACCAGCGTGAAGCCGGAGTAGTGGGCTTTTCCGGTGGCGACGCTATCGCTCATCATAATGTCGCTGCCCGCAATACGTAGGTTGGCATGGGCGATGGCGGTATCGGGGAATTTCATTCCGGAAGGGCAACCTTCTTCGCTGTCCTGCGCCGATTTGGGCATTTCACCGAAGTTGATTTTGTAGAGAAGTTCAGCGCCTAATGTTTTTTGGTAGTACGCAATGGCGTCAGCGCAGTTGCCTGCGAATGAGATGTAGGGACTTAACGGCATGATCTTTACCTCGGGTAAGAGAAGCCAGTTAAGTGTAGATGCCGTGTACAAAAATAAACCAGGCGGGAAGTATGAGCTCCCCGCCTGACAAATCAGTTCTTTTTCACAAACTCAGATTTCAGCTTCATTGGACCAAAGCCATCAATTTTGCAATCGATGTTGTGGTCGCCTTCAACCAGACGGATGTTTTTTACTTTGGTACCGATCTTCAGCATGGAAGAGCTACCTTTTACCTTCAGATCTTTTACTACGGTAACGCTGTCGCCATCGGCGAGCAGGTTACCGTTAGCATCTTTAACGATCAGTTCGTCGCTGTCCTGAGCGGGTTCAGCGTCGTTCCATTCGTGAGCGCATTCCGGGCAGATGAACATGCCGTTATCTTCGTAAGTGTATTCGGAGTTGCATTGTGGGCAGTGTGGTAATGACATGTGGATTTCCTCAAAAGTCAGCAGGGGCAAAAGCGCCCAAAAGTTGGCAGATTGCCGAAAAAGGCCGCAATTATACATAAAATCCCTGCTTTTGTCGGGGCTACAGGCCAATTATGCGCAACTATCTGTTGTGGCGTCGGGTTGCTTTCACGTCTATGAAAACCAGAAGGAATATTTTTTAAGGGAAATTGCTACGTTTAGTTATTTAAGATAAGGTGAGGCGAAACACCCGATATTCATAGGTAACATGGCTTACATGATAGCTAAGTCATTGTGAGTGAATACTTTGCGACCCCTTAATTTTGGTAGGGGAATTAAGCTGGCATTCTTTAAAACTGAACTACTCTGTTTATCTTTCTTACTTAATATAGTCAGTGAGAGGCATCAGGCCAGCAGTTATACGATAAATTTTATTTTAATAATATCAGCTGGTTGTTTTAATTTTAATTATTTCCACACGTAATTATAAAAGCCGAAGATCTATAAATAAAACGATTTGGCTAAATAAAAGTAATGCTATTTGCGTTAAGGAAAGATTTTCCATGTACACACAGACAATTTATGAATTAAGTCAGGAAGCTGAACGCTTACTGATGCTCTCTCTTGAACATCTCCGGCAATTGCAGAAATTGCCAATGACCTCGGCGAATGATGTCATGGTGAAAAAAGGAGAGCATAGCGGACAGGTTGTTCAGCCCTTGCATTTCAGCGCTCGTGGCATGGATGTCCAGCAGGCAACGCTCAACAATGAACTGCGAAAGATTACCCGTCTGGAAATGGTTCTGGCTATCGTCGGTACGATGAAGGCGGGAAAGTCGACGACGATTAACGCGATTGTCGGAACCGAGGTTTTACCTAATCGTAATCGCCCTATGACGGCGTTACCGACCCTTATCCGCCATACACCGGGACAGAAAGAGCCGGTGCTGTATTTTTCGCATGTCGCGCCAATTGACGCCTTAATGAAAGTATTACAGCAGCGCGTGCGGGAATGCGATCGTCAGCGTCTGGCTCAGGCGCTGGAAATAGATAAGGATATGAATGCCCTGCTTCAGCATATTGAAAATGGCGTGGCATTTGAACGGTATTATCTTGGTGCACAACCTATTTTCCATTTTCTTAAGAGCCTGAACGATCTGGTGCGTTTGTCTAAAGCGCTGGAGGTAGATTTTCCGTTTGCCGCCTATGCTGCAATTGAGCATATTCCGGTTATTGAGGTTGAGTTCGTGCATCTGGCCGGGCTGGCCAGTTATCCTGGACAATTGACGCTGCTGGATACTCCCGGGCCGAATGAGGCCGGACAACCACACTTACAACAGATGCTCAATGAACAGCTGGCCCGGGCTTCAGCGGTACTGGCGGTGATGGATTATACCCAACTGAAGTCGATTTCGGATGAGGAAGTCCGTCAGGCCATTATGGCGGTTGGAAAATCAGTACCGCTGTATGCACTGGTTAACAAATTCGATCAGAAAGACCGCAACAGCGATGATGAAGAGCAGGTACGGGCGTTAATTTCCGGCACGTTGATGAAAGGCGGTATTACGCCTGAACGTATTTATCCGGTCTCCTCAATGTGGGGATATCTGGCCAACAGGGCACGTCATGAACTAGTGAACAATGGGCGCTTGCCGGATCATCAGGAGCAGCGCTGGGTCCAGGACTTTGCCGAAGCGGCACTTGGCAGGCGCTGGCGTACCACCGATCTTGATGATAAAGAACATATTCGACATGCCGCCGATCTGCTTTGGGAAGACTCACTGTTTGAACAACCGATTCAGAAAGTGATCCATGCTGCCTACGCTAATGCCTCACTGTATGCGCTCCGCTCGGCATCACACAAGCTATTGAACTATTCGCAAAGCGCACACGAATATCTGGAATTTCGCGCCCACGGTTTAACCGTAGCCTATGAGCAGTTGCGGATGAACATCGCGCATATTGAAGATGACATGCAACAGTTGCAGATAAGCCAGGCGCGGGTGGGTGACGAAGTCAGTCACGAGGTTGAGCTGGCACTGGAGGCTGCTGCCGGCTATCTCAATCAGCAGCAGACCGAGATTCTGTGCGGTATTAATACGTTCTTTGTTAAAGAAAACGTGCTGATGATGTCACAACATGGCATGGGAGCAGCCATTGCAACGGCGGAAATGGCCGGTGATATGCTGGTGTTGCATGACGAGGGGCAAGCGAAAATTGTGTTAGATAAAATTCGTTCCTCCTGCGAGGTTGTCCTGCTGGCGGCGCAGGAGAGTATCAGCCGGGACCTGGCGCTGCGTTTTGAGGAACTTGAATCGACGCTATCCCGGGCGCTGAATGACGCTATGCGGCCTATTGAGCAACGGGTGAAAGAGGATCTGAACCATGCCGGATTTCGGGCACGGATCCGTTTTCCAGCCTTTCATGCGTCGATGTTTAATTTCAATACACGTCAGTTGTTTAACGAGGCTATTGAACAGGATATCCCGGCGGATAATGCCTCGTCCACCGGCGGTGTTGTACGTGACACGTTCTCACGTTGGTTGAATCAGCCAAACTGGGGATGGAATGATTACGTCGAAACAAAAACGCGTTATCTCATTGATATGGGTGCGTTGCACAAGAACCTTGTCCATTATGTCACTCAGTTTTGCCAACAAATTCGTAAAGCTTTAGTTGCTCAGGTCGATATTTCCGTTACGGCAGGCATGGCCACGTTTTTTGCTGATTTTTCACTGTGTCTGACACAATTGCAGGCGAGCCTGCGCGAGAGCCTGACCCTGCGCCAGCAAAATGAATCGGCGGTGAACGCAATGAATGAACAATTGCAGCATCGTATTACGACGGCGGCATGGATTTATGAAGATTCCCGCTTGCTGCGTGACGATATCCACACCCTTTTTGCAACCGAGCATACATGACTAACGTGTTACTGGAAGGCCCAGGGCGGACGCTGGAGTGCGTCTACCCGAAGTTTATGGTCGATCTGGTTCAGGGAGATGAAACCAAACGTTCCGGCGGTTTTCTGCAGCAGCAGCGGTTGCGTGCGCGCCTGACGCAGGAAGTGTTATCCCAGACGCAACTGCGGGCGTGGGTGATGGCGGGGGTATCCAGCGAACACCTGGTGATGCGCCTTAAGCTGGTGGAAAAGCTGGCGGGCACTATCGATCCTGGCCACCTGGCGCTGGTACGTATTGCCGAGCGACTGGTGTTTTTACAACAAACTGAACAGCCACGCGGCCAATCAACTCCCGGCGTGACGCAGCAATTAATGTCACTGGCGGACGGGTTTGCCCAACGTAGCGCATATAAAGAGAAAGCGCTGACGCAACGTGGGCTGACCGTGCAGGCTGGCGAACACAGTGAACAGATTTTTACTCGCTGGCGGGCTGGAGCGTATGACGGCTGGTCATTACCTGGACGCTGCTTTGTTGCGCTGGAGGAACTGCGCTGGGGTGCCTTTGGTGATGCCTGTCGGCTGGCGAATGCCGATGTTGTATCGATGCTAAAAGACAATTTACGCACAATGGCTGCCCAGACGCTGGCACACAGCGTGAATGCGGCACCTACTACGCGCCATTATTATCATCAATGGCTGAGTTCACCTGCAGTTGGGGGGGCGAGCGAACATAACGATCTGCTGAGTTGGCTGGGTGACTGGTGTGATGCACAGCGCCATCCGGTGAGCTGGTCGGTGACGCAGCGTTGGCAGAATGTGGCGTTGGGGATGCCGAGGCTGTGTTCGGCAAAGCGACTGGTTGATGCGATGGTTGAAGAGATTTTTGCACCGTCCCTCCTCTGAATCACTGAGAAGGGACGGCGAGTGATGTGTAGCCCGACTTAGTGGTGCAGCGAGTCTGCCGGTGTGGTTGCCGTTTCTGCGGCGACCGGCGCTTTGTTAAACCGTTTGGCGTACAGTGCCGTGATAATTGGCACCAGAATCGCAGTCACTATCACGCTGGCAGCGACCAGAGCAGTTGCCGAAGCGGCAACCGGTTCAAATGCCGGGTTAATCTGGGCGATGATGACTGGGTTCGCCACTGCAGCGCCAGCTGCAGAAGAGGCGGCGACACCTGCCGTACCGTTCCCGCCACCAATGACGCGGTCAGCAATAATCAGCGGGATACCGGTGATAACGATGACGGCCACACCCAGCAGGATACCCAGCAGACCGGTATCAACGATGACGCTCAGGTTAATGGTGTTACCCAGTGCGAAGCCGAAGAACGGAATCAGTACTGGTGTCGCTTTGCTAAAGAAGGCTCGCAGGTCGTGATCCAGGTTGCCCAGTGTAAAGCCAATCAGGAACGGCAGGACCGCGCCGATGAAATGGTGTGGCTCAAAAGAGGCCAGGCCGGCAGAGCCCAGAATGACCATGGTCATTAACGGACCAGACTCCAGAGACATCAAAACAAATGCGCCAGACTCTTCTTTCGTACCGTACTGATTCATCAGACTGGCGTACAATCCCCCGTTGGTCATGTCCATTGCTGAGACAATTGCCAGTACGGAAAGACCTGCAAAGAACCCGGTTTGAATGCCTGTATCAGGAATAAATGAAGCGGCAATCATTGCCACTGCCCAGGCTACGGCTATTTTGGTTAATACCAATGTACCTGACTTGCGTAATACTGTACCGGTTGCTCGCAAATCAATTGATGCACCGATACAAAAAAACCATACCGCCAGAATCGGAACTGTCCCGCTGATCATACCTTTGGTAAACGAACCGAAATACGCGCCCGTATCGGGAGCTAACGTATTTAACACTGCGCCTAATAACAGAGGAATCAACATCATTCCGCCGGGGATGCGTTCAATCGTGGCTTTAATTTTCATAAACGTCCTCATGTCTTGTCGCAGGTTATAAACGCGCAAGAAATTAAAAATTATTTAAATTCAAAATGTTACTTGTGAGTTTTAACAGAGAAAACGGCTATCTCTTTGTTTTATAAAATCTAACGCGGCATACGTTGAGCGTGCTACTGCTCCCAGGGATATTGCGTCTGGAATTAGTTTGCATTCATAGGAACGTTGATTCAATCAAAATAAAACGATGTTTTAGTTATCTTCATCACATATTCCGAGCAAAGATCATTACAGGTTCAGATTATTAAAAAACCTGTGATCTTTTTGTGAAGGGATTAGGTGGGTTTTTTGCTAGCAGATTAATAGTGACTTCTGTGATTGTTGAGGAAACCAAGCGATTTATTCTTGTAATTAATCTTCTATAAATCGCAAGCATTTCATGTAAAAAATCTGACTGAAAATGACCTTATTTACTCAGGTTGACGAAATGAAAAACTATGTGTGAAGTTGATCACACATTTAAACACTGTTAGGGTAAAGAGGTCATTAACCGCCCAATCAGGCGTCAACAGGTTCGGTTGTACTGCTCATGATCAGTCAGTGTAAGTAAACCTGCTACGCTTGTTACAGGGATTGCGCCTGTGCAATCCCCGCTCGGCGATGACCTTAGCGCATACGGCGTTGGGAGACTCGATCTGTAGCGCGACAGGGCTAAGTCTATGAGGACTGGTATGCTAAAAAGGAAAAAAATAAAGCCAATTACGCTTCGCGACGTCACCATTATTGATGACGGAAAACTGCGAAAAGCCATTACCGCAGCGTCGCTAGGTAATGCAATGGAGTGGTTTGATTTTGGTGTTTATGGGTTTGTTGCTTACGCATTAGGTAAAGTGTTCTTCCCGGGGGCTGACCCCAGCGTGCAGATGGTTGCTGCACTCGCGACCTTCTCCGTTCCCTTTCTGATTCGACCGCTTGGTGGATTGTTCTTCGGTATGCTCGGCGATAAATACGGTCGCCAAAAGATCCTGGCTATCACGATTGTGATTATGTCGATCAGTACCTTCTGTATTGGGTTGATCCCGTCGTATGCGTCTATTGGTATCTGGGCACCGATCCTGCTGCTGTTGTGTAAGATGGCACAGGGCTTTTCGGTCGGCGGAGAGTATACCGGCGCGTCGATTTTTGTCGCAGAGTATTCCCCGGACCGTAAGCGTGGATTTATGGGCAGTTGGCTGGACTTCGGCTCTATTGCCGGGTTTGTGCTGGGGGCCGGTGTCGTCGTCTTGATCTCGACCGTTGTCGGTGAAGACAACTTCCTTGAATGGGGTTGGCGTATTCCGTTCTTCCTGGCACTACCGTTAGGGCTGATTGGTCTGTATCTGCGCCATGCTCTGGAAGAAACCCCTGCGTTTCAGCAGCATGTCGACAAGCTGGAGCAGGGCGATCGTCAGGGTCTGCAGGAAGGACCGAAGATTTCGTTTAAAGAAATTGCGACTAAATACTGGCGTAGCCTGCTGGCGTGCACCGGTCTGGTGATTGCGACCAACGTCACCTACTACATGCTGCTCACCTATATGCCGAGCTACCTGTCGCATAACCTGCACTACTCTGAAGATCACGGTGTGCTGATTATTATCGCCATTATGATTGGTATGCTGTTTGTGCAGCCGGTGATGGGCCTGCTGAGTGACCGCTTCGGGCGTCGTCCGTTTGTGATCATGGGCAGTATTGCGCTGTTTGTGCTGGCAATCCCGGCATTTATTCTGATTAACAGCAATGTCATCGGCCTGATTTTCGCCGGGTTGCTGATGCTGGCGGTGATCCTCAACTGCTTCACCGGGGTCATGGCATCAACGTTACCCGCGATGTTCCCGACACATATTCGTTACAGTGCGCTGGCCGCCGCGTTTAACATTTCGGTACTGGTTGCAGGCTTGACGCCGACGCTGGCTGCCTGGCTGGTGGAAAGTTCGCAGAATCTGATGATGCCTGCTTACTATCTGATGGTGATTGCGGTCGTGGGTTTAATTACCGGTGTGAGCATGAAAGAGACTGCCAATCAGCCGCTGAAAGGGGCGACACCTGCGGCTTCGGATATTCAGGAAGCGAAAGAAATTCTCGGTGAGCACTACGATAACATTGAGCAGAAAATCGAAGACATCGATCAGGAAATTGCTGAGCTACAGGTTAAGCGTTCGCGCCTGGTCCAGCAGCATCCGCGTATTGATGAGTAATGATGTCATTGCCTGATAGTACGCAGCTTTCAGGCCTACGGAGATTATGCCGAACCATCATATCAACTTAAGGTTGGCTTAATCTCCGTAAGGCAAACTCTCCTCCAGATTATCGGAGGAGAGTGTCATGAAAACCCGTATTTATGAAAGTTTGACCACCGTGTGCAGCGTACTGATTGTGAGCAGCTTTTTGTACGTGTGGGTGAGCTCTTACTGATCTTTCTCCAGCACCACCCAGGCGCGAGTACCGCTGGCTCCTGGGCGGTTTTGTAAAAAGAACTGCCCGTGATGAAGTTGGGTAATTCGACTGACAATGCTCAATCCCAGCCCAATGCCGCCGAAACGGCTGTCCATGCGTACAAACGCTTTGCTTAACTCCCCGCACTTACTTTCATCAATGCCTGGCCCCTCATCCTCGACGGCCATAATTGCATTTTGTTCCGCGTTAAGGTTAATCGTAATGTTGGTACCTTCCGGGCTGTAACGGTGGGCGTTTTCTACCAGATTTCGCAACAGCATCCGCAACAGCGTGGCGTCACCGCGTACGATGACATCCTCTGCGCTTGCCGGTAGGAGCAACGTTTGTTGTCGCTGGTCCAGCATGGTGCTGAGCTCATCGTAGGAGGGCAGAATGACGTCCTCCAGCAGTTTGACATGCTGGTAATTTCCGGCCGAAAACGACTGACCCACACGGGCGAGTTGCAACAGCTGCGATACGCTGTCCATCATTTGGTCGAGACGGGTGATTAGCGGCGTAACGTCAACATTGTGGGTTTTTGACAGCAATTCCAGATGCAGACGAACGCCGGATAGTGGCGTTCGTAGCTCATGGGCAACGTCGGCAGTAAACAGACGCTCGTTGTCGATAGTGGTTGTTAGCCGCGTAACCAGGTGATTGAGCGCCGTCACTACCGCCTGTATCTCAATGGTGGAGCTACGGATATTAATGGGAGCCAGATTATCCGCTGTGCGAGTTTCTAACTCCTGTTGGAGATCGGCAAGAGGACGGGTAATGCGCCGCACCGCCTGATAGCAAATAATGAGCGTCAGGCTGACCATAAAAATGCCGGGGACGATCAGGCTGGCGATAGCCTCACGGATCTCATGCATGATATGGCGATCGTTGTTACGGTTTTCGCGTAACGCCTGTTCGAACAGCTGTATTTGCTCGGTGCTTTCGTGCCACAACCAGAAGGTGCTAATCAGCTGGAAGACCAGCAGAATCAGGCCGATCGTCAGCATTAAACGCTGGCGAAGCGGGAGCGGTTGTTTTAGAAAACGCATCAAATTCACTTAACTTTCCTCAGTAGCGGCCAGCATGTAGCCAAAACCTCGAACCGTGCGAATGCGTGATTTTCCCACTTTATCGCGCAGGTTATGGATGTGGACTTCCAGCGTATTGGTCGACGGCTCGTTATCCCAGCTGTAGATGTCGTTATACAAAATTTCCCGGTGTACCGGGCTCCCCGCTTTGAGCATCAGCCGCGACAATAGCGCATACTCTTTTGGCGTTAAGACAATTTCTTGTCCATCCATCCACACCTGGCGGCGGCCGATATTCAATGTCAGGTTGCCAATGATAATCTCACTTTCACCCTGATTGTTATGCCGACGCAACAGCGCCCGAATGCGGGCATGCAGTTCTTCCAGCGCGAACGGTTTGACCAGATAGTCATCAGCGCCGACATCCAGCCCGGTGATGCGGTCTTTCACGGTGTCGCGGGCAGTCAGGATCAGGACCGGAACGGTATATTTTTTCTGCCTGATGCGGGTCAGAAAATGCAGGCCATCCTCATCCGGCAAACCTAAATCCAGAACGACAAGACTGTAATGACCCGTTTCAAGGCAATGTTCGGCGGCACGGGCCGTTGACACGCCATCGCAGGCGTAGCCTTCCGTTTGTGCGGCAAGTATCAGCCCCTGTAGTAACAGCGTATCGTCTTCAACAATCAGAATTTTCATTCGGTTAGCCTCCCTTGCATGGGTGCAGAATATCATCTGCTGACTGGTAATACCTGGTTTGTACGCCCGTTAATCCCAGCAGGGTTGAGAACAGATTATCCTGCGAGAAATCTTCTGAGCTGGCCCGTTTCTGCAAACATGTTTGAGAAATCTGGTAGCGTTGCTGATAGTCCTCTGAAAGCCACAACAGCATCGGTACATGTTTTTGTGTGTCTGGTGCAATCGAATACGGCAGACCGTGCAAGTAGACGCCGTTTTCTCCTAAGGATTCACCGTGATCGGAAAGATACACCAGACTGGTGGTGAAATTGTCCTGATGCGCTTTCAGTATATTGATCGCTTTATCAACAATATAGTCAATGTACAGGATGGTATTGTCGTAGGTATTCACCAGTTGCTGCTGCGAACACGTTTGAATTTCGTTGGTATCGCAGGTTGGGGTAAATTTCTTAAACTGTGGCGGATAACGGTTGTAATAGGTTGGACCATGGCTGCCGATGGTGTGCAGCACGATCACGCCGTCGCCCTGCAGGTTATTAATGTACTCTTCCAGCCCGTGGAACAGGACTTCATCGTAGCATTCACCGTTAATACACTGTCCCGGTAGGTTCAGCGCAGTCATATCCTGATGCGGTACGCGGTCACAGGCACCTTTACAGCCGCCGTCGTTATCATTCCACAGAACGTTAATTCCCGCCCGCTGGATGATATCGAGTACGCCTTCCTGGTGGTGAGCCAGCTCTTCATCGTAGTGCGCACGTGGCATGTCGGAGAACATGCAGGGTACGGAAACGGCTGTCGCTGTACCGCAGGACGTTGTACGCGGGAAATAAACGACATCATCTTTTTCCAGCAACGGATTGGTCTGACGTGAATACCCCGACAGCGAGAAGTTGTCGCCGCGCGACGTTTCACCAAGCACCACAATAGTGAGGTTCTTACGTTTTCCTTTCACCATTTCTGGATTACGGTGCGCATCTTCGCCAATACGCACCAGCGGCAGGTTGGCCAGCCTCTGGTGTGAATACCAGGATGACGTTGCCACGATGCTGTTGGACGGGTTGAGGGACTTAACCAGCTCTTTATTATTACGAAACAGCGACGCGTAATCTTTATAGAAAAAGGCGGCGACCAGCACGATAAGCAGTGCCGATATCAGGATATTCGCAGCGCGATACAACACGCTGCGCAGCGCAGGCGTAATGGGTTTGATTCTTACCCAGCAAGCAACGATGGCGGCCAGAATGCCGCTCACTCCCAGCGTCAGGAGCATTTGCGGCGTCATGAGGGCGAAGGTTTCAGCAGGTGTGGTATCCATCATGTTGGCGATCATCGAACGGTCGATGATGATGCCGTAGGTCATGATGAAATACTGGGCGGACGCCCCGACCAAAATGAAAATGCACGCGACCAGGCGATTAAGCCACAGAAAAGAGGCCAGTGTGAGCACGATATTCATGACGCTGAAAGCGACAACCGGCATCGATAAGAACACCAGGATGTTGCGCAGGGAATCCAGCGGAAGGTCTTGCAGTACCTGTTTGTAGAACGCGATGTTCAGGAAGGTCGCAAGATAAAATGAGATCAGCAATAGCCAGCTGATTTGCCCGAGAGTCGGTCTTTTAAACAGGAGCTTTAACATTAAGGGGGTTCCATCGACTAAGTGGAGCGGATCCTCTCAAAGTAAAATTAAGCCAACATTAAGTTCTTAATGTTAGCAGGTACTGGTGGGGGGATGCGTAGGCCCGATGCGTTTATGTCATCGGGCAACGACGCTTACAGGCATTAATTATTGTTGGTCGGGGCATCCAGAGGATACGGGTTTTTATGGATCCGGTTGTAATTGAGCGCATACAGCGCGGTGATGACCATCAACATCACGAACGACCACATCACTTCTTTGGCGCCAGAACCCACCACTGCCCAGATGCAGTAGACAAATGCCACGAAGGTCACCAGTAAGTACATCGGACGCGCTTTACCAAAGTGACCGTGGCCCAGCAGCAGCAAAGCGGCACAGGTATACAGATAAGGCACCAGCGTGAAGATGACTGAGACGGAAGAGACCAGACCAAATTCTTTTGCAGCGTTTGGTGACATGCTGCTGAACTGGAAGATGGTCATCAGGATCCCGACGATGATTAGCCCGGCAACCGGTGTTCCCGCTTTGTTGACGCGCGCGAAAATCGGTGGGAACAGGCCGTCATCGGCAGCCGCTTTTGCGGTCTGGCCGGCCAACAGTGTCCAACCACCCAGTGAGCCAAGGCACCCAGCCGCTGCACAGAAGGAGACAATGGCCCCAGCGGTATCACCCAGTGCCATTCGTGCAGCATCACCAAACGGTGAGGCTGACACACGCAGCGCAGCGTTAGGGATCATACCCATAATCGCCGTGGTTGAGAGAACGTAGCAGACGGCGGCAATCAGCACCCCGCCAATGGTGGCGATAGGGACGTTACGTTTCGGGTTTTTAACCACACCGGCGGCAACGGAGGCGCTTTCAACCCCAATGAACGACCATAACGTTACGTTTAAGGTGCTTTGGATTGCACCGAAGGTATTCATCCCGCTGACGTTCCAGGCTGCCATATAGGTTTCACCGCGGAACCAGAACCAGCCGAAGACGGCAATCCCGACGATCGGTACCAGCGCCAGTACCGTCGCAACGGCCTGCACGCGAGTGATCATTTTTGGACCGACAATATTCAGCAAGACGAAGATCCACAGTACAACGACACAGGTGAGCGTCAGGACCAGCGGATCTTTTAAAATTGGGAAGAAATAGCTCAGGTAACCCACACCAATAACGACCATGGCGATGTTACCAATCCAGCAGGCCAACCAGTACAGGACGTTAGTCTGGTAGCCTAAAAAGGGACCGAAGCAGCGGCGTGCATAAGCGTAAGAACCACCGGGACTGGAGTCTAAGGACGACATTTTGGCGTACACCATCGACAGTGCCAGAGCACCAATAATAGTGACCAACCATCCGTAGATTGCAATCCCGCCAGTTGACGCCAGGTTTGCGGGTAACAGGAATACACCGGAACCCATAATATTCCCCGACACCATAAGGGTGACGGGGATTAAGCCCACTTTGTGAGCATCAGCATCCGTCGACATATTTTTTTACTCCTGATAAGGATAAATGACGTCACATCATACCTCTTCAGAAGACTATTTTATGATGGCGAAACAGGGGTATCGCCAATGCTGATATTATTATGGCTTATCGCTAAATGAGTAAAAATCAGGCAGCGGATGGTTCCCGATGTTGGCTGACATAATGCAGTGGCGTCATTCCATAGAATTCTTTGAATACGGAGATAAAGTATGAAGTACTGTTATATCCGCACAACTGAGATACCTGTGAAATGTTTTTCCCGTCCATCATTAATTGATTGACGGCATAACGCATACGACACGTGGTGATTATTTGACTGTAACTTGTATTTTCATTTTTGAGCTTTTTCTTTAACAAACTGGGACTCAGGCATAAGCAGCTGGCGACCATGCTTAAATTCCAGTCTTTATGAATATCGCTCTCAATGATGTGGTAAACGCTGTCGCTGATGCGATTGCGTAACATATGCATCAGCAGGGAGATAAACTTTTTGCTGTCGAGAAAACGCGATAATACGGTGAACAGTAGTGAGCGGGTACGCTCATTCTCGCCTTCGTTTTGCGTTTCCATCACGCTGTGTTGAGCCGCAACCCGGAAGACATCCGGCGTCAGGCAGACGGCGGTCATCACTGGGTTAGCGCTACGTTGCCAGAGAGGGATCTGTGAAAGATCTTTATTTAAAAATCGTAGATAGTCTTTAATGACATCGCGGCTGATATGTACGACCAGTGCGTTATTAATTGAAGAGAAGTCGATAATATTATTATCACACGCCACCAGAGCCATGTGGTTAGCTTTTAAACTGATGGCTTCTTTACCGTTAATCCTTAACCAAACATCTTTCTCCGTTAATACAACAACACAAGCTTCTTTGCTGCAAAGCCTCATACCCAAACTCCCGGAATATGAACATCAAATACCGTAACTCAACACCTGCTGAGAAATAGCGGCTAAAAGAATTGTATGATGAATCAAGACACGCGATAAAATAGCGTGATTTTTAGTAATTACAATATCTGTAGGGATTCTTGGCCTGTACATAATTTTTTACGCAAGTGGCAACGTACTATTTGCGTATAAAAAAAGCGCGGGGTGGTCCCGCGCAAAAGGTATGACAATGTTATTGTTTTGCAGCAATACTCAGGAATTACTCAACCATCACACGTCAACCTTATAAAAAATAGACTATCTAAAAAGCGACATTAGGCTTTCACGCACATGACGTGATACACACCGTCAATAATTTCCGTTCCTTCGGTTTCATGTTCAAAACCAGGGAAATGATGATCCCAGGATTGCAACGAACGTAGATAACTAATCTGCGGGCTGTTGGCATCGCCAAAGTTTTCCCCGGACAGCAGCATTGGAATTCCCGGTGGGTAAGGAATGACGGAGTTGGCTGCGATACGGCCAGGCAGATTTTCAATAGCCACCATCTCAACGTTATCGCTGACTATCGCGTTATAGGCTTCACGCGGGGTAATTTCAGCAACGGGCAGGCCGGAGTAGGCCGCATTGAGTCGGCTACCTGGGTTATTTTCTTTCAGCCAGGCGAACATGGTGTCGCCCAGATCGTGAATACCCATATTGGCGTAAGTGTCAGGATGTTCCTCTACCAGTTCCGGCATCACCTGTGAGAGCGGGGTATTGGCATCGTAGTGGTGTTTGAAAGAGCACAGCGTGTTAATCAGCGTACCCCATTTACCACGGGTGATCCCCATAGAGAACAAGAACATAATCTGGAAATCGGTGGTACGGGTCGGTACGATGCCGTGGCGGCCAAGCCAGGCGGTAACCAGCGCCGCCGGAACACCGGTCTGTTCCAGCTCACCATCATCACCCATACCTGGAGCCAGAATACTGACTTTAATGGGGTCCAGCATGCTCCAGTTATCTGGCAGGTCCTTAAACCCATGCCAGGATTCACCCGGACGCATCACCCAGCAGTTCTGATCGGTCGTCAGGAGTTGAGTGGGGGCATCCGCAAAGTCATAGGTTTTTCCGGTTTGCGGATCGGTAACCACCTCTTTGTTCCACGGTTTGAAGAACCAGTCGCCCTCAGCGGTGAATTCTTTGTACAACCGTGCCATCGCCTGACGGAAATCGACGGCTTCATCGATCACTTCCTGGGTGAGCGACAGGCCACTGTTACCGTCCATCATGGAAACGGCCACGTCGTTTGATGCACAGATGGCATACAGCGGAGAAGTGGTGGCGTGCATCATGTACGCCTGGTTAAAGCGGGAGAAATTTACCGCTCCACGACCTTCACGGACATGAATGTAAGATGCCTGAGAGAGCGCATTCAGCAACTTATGGGTCGAGTGGGTGGCAAAAACGGTTGGGCCGCTATGGTCGCCAGGTGCACCACGCATAGCGTAGTGATCGGCATAAATCGGGTTGAAACGCGCATAACCGTACCAGGCTTCATCGAAATGAATGCGATCGCTGGTCTGGGCTAACAGATCCTGCGCCTCTTTAGCGTTGTAGCAGACACCGTCATAGGTGCAGTTGGTTACAACGCTATATGACGGTTTCTGTCCGGTTTTGTCTTTCGTCAGCGGGCTTTCGCTGATTTTTTTCTGCAATGTTTCAGGTTGCATTTCCTGCGGGTAGATAGGCCCGATAATGCCGTAGCGGTTGCGGCTTGGCACCATGTACACCGGTTTTGCCCCGGTAAGAATGAGCCCTTGTTCAATGGATTTATGGCAGTTACGGTCCAGCACCACCACATCGTTATCAGTCATGCATGCCTGCATGATAGTGCGGTTAGAGCCAGAAGTACCGACCACCACGGACCATGAACGGTCAGCGCCGAAGACACGCGCGGCATATTTTTCGCTTTCACCAAACGCGCCAGTATGGTCAAGCAGTGAACCCAGTGACGCGCGTTCAATACCCATGTCGCTACGGAACAGGTTTTCACCGTAGTAGTCATGATAGAAACGACCAGCCGGCGTTTTAGTAAATCCCACGCCGCCCTGGTGACCTGGGGCTGCCCAGGAATATTCGTGGATGTCACTGTATTTCATCAGCGCGCTGAACAGCGGCGGTAACAGTTGTTGGCGGTAGCGGGTCATCGCAGCAACGGCGCGTCCGGCAATAAAGTCAGCGGTATCTTCGAGAATCCAGGCGAATTCATCGACAAGCTCCAGCAGATCGCGATCCAGCGATGCAGTGGCTTTTTCCCGATCGCCCAGCAGAAAAACGGGGACGTTTTGCTGGCGTTCGTGGAGCTTGCCGATCAATTGCCTGACATTCAGGTGTTCATCTTGTTGTTCCATTTGATAGCTGAACATCAGGCAATCAATGGCTTCATTTGCCGCGAGGATGGCATAACCATCGTCGAATGAGGTGGACTTAATGACGGTAACATTTTGGCGGCTTAAGGCATCAGCCAGACGCTCGACAGCGCTACCAACCCAGGTGTCCTGATGCAGAAACTCACTTTCAACAATTAATACTTTCATCATCTTTTACCCGGTAGTGGAGAGGTTGCAATTTATGGATTGCAGACACACCGTATGAATGTGACGCAGGCAAGTATTATCCTGACGAATTGGGCTGTAAAGTGGCTAATAAATGAGCTCATTTTGTTTTTATTCCTTTATAAACAAATAATTAATATTCATTGAAGGCCATTTTTCGGCACTGTTTATCGACAGGGGGATTATTTTTTTGGCTGATACTGATATTGCCGAATGGGAGGTGCTGTCAGTGGACATGTGTTTGCGCCATCCGGCGCTCATCCGGCCATCGATTGTCGATGTTGTTGGCTCAGTTTGCGGTACTGCTGTGGTGACATGCCGACAAATTTGCTGAAAGTATCGTAAAAACGACTGCTGGAGCGAAACCCGGCGGTAAGGGCGACGTCCAGAATGGTTTTATCGGTGTCGCTCAGCAATGCGCGAACGTGGTTGATACGCATCGCGGTAATGTACTGCTTCATGGTGAGTTGCATCACGCGCTGGAAAATCCCCATCGCATAGTTGGGGTTGAGCTTCACGTGCTCCGCAAGATCGTTGATGGTGAGCGCCTGATCGTAGTTGTCGGCAATAAAACTGAGCATTTGACTCACGTAAAACTGTGCGTGACGTGACACGCTGTTTTTGTGCGTGCCCGAGGTTTTATTGACCAGGATTGGCTGCCAGCCGGAGAGGCTAAACCGCTTGAGCATCAGGCTAATTTCATCGATGGCAAGCTGGCGAATTTGTTCGTTCGGGCTACTCAGCTCCTGCTGCCAGCGCTGAACTTCAAAGGTGCTCAACTGCTGAGAGGCTTGTGATTTGATGACCATGCCATGCGTGACGTGGTTGATCAGTTCACGGTCCAGCGGCCAGGAGAGAAACAGGTGCATGGGTAAATTAAAGATAGCCATGTTCTGGCAGGCGCCAGGTCGTATTAACTGGTGCGGCGTACAGGCCCAAAATAGGGTGATATGGCCCTGTTTTATCTGCACCACTTCGTTATTGATCAGGTATTCCACATCGCCGTCGAACGGTACGTTAACCTCCACCTGCCCATGCCAGTGGCTGGTGGTCATGGCGTGTGGTGCGCGTAGTTCGATATCGAGACGTTGATATTCCGAGTACAGCGACAGTGGGCTACGGGTTTGTTTTTCATCGCTGTTGCACATGTGCGGATCGGGGGGAAGCGCTGAGATTGGCGGCGTGGTCATGGGAGCTCCAGTTCCTGATTGTTCAGAATCATGCCATTTTTCAGCGGATAAGACTGCGAATTGGCGCGCAAATCAGGTCACCATTACCTGTAGTGTGCTTTTTTGAACCCGGATTCTCTGCTTTTTGGTAAAAATTATCCCAGAAACTCAGTTTTCATTCGGACGAAAAGGCGAACTGAGTTTTTGGGAGTATTCGGCGCAGAAGCCGGACGTTTTTCTCACATCCTCATGCCACCATGACGTTCATCACCCCACGCTCTGGAGAGTCATGATGTCTGCACCCAAAATTACTTTTATCGGCGCGGGATCGACGATTTTCGTGAAGAATATTCTCGGAGATGTCTTTCACCGCGATGCGCTGAAATCCGCGCATATTGCTTTAATGGATATCGATGCCGTCCGCCTGGAAGAGTCGCATATTGTGGTGCGTAAGCTGATGGACTCGGCTGGCGCTTGCGGCCAGATCACGTGTTATACCGATCAAAAAGCGGCATTGCAGGATGCCGATTTTGTGATTGTCGCCTTCCAGATCGGCGGTTACGAGCCGTGTACCGTGACCGATTTTTCCGTGTGTAAACGCCACGGTCTGGAACAAACGATAGCCGACACGTTGGGGCCTGGTGGCATTATGCGCGCACTGCGTACTATTCCGCATTTATGGCAGATTTGCGAGGATATGACCGACGTCTGCCCGCATGCCACCATGCTTAATTATGTTAACCCCATGGCGATGAACACCTGGGCAATGTATGCACGCTATCCGCATATTAAACAGGTTGGGTTATGTCATTCGGTGCAGGGAACGGCGGAGGAGCTGGCCCGTGATTTGGATATCGACCCTACTTCTTTGCGCTATCGCAGCGCCGGAATCAACCATATGGCGTTTTATCTGCAACTGGAGCGTAAAACGGCTGATGGGACCTATGTCGATCTCTATCCGGAACTGCTGGCAGCTTATGAAACAGGCCTGGTCCCGAAACCGAATATCCACGGCAATACTCGCTGCCAGAACATTGTGCGTTATGAAATGTTCAAAAAATTGGGGTATTTCGTCACCGAGTCGTCGGAACACTTTGCTGAATACACGCCGTGGTTTATCAAACCGGGTCGTGACGATCTGATTGAACGCTATAAGATTCCGCTGGATGAATATCCGAAGCGCTGTGTCGAGCAGCTAGCGAACTGGCATAAAGAGCTGGAAGAGTACAAAACGACGGCGCGCATTGATATCAAACCGTCACGGGAATATGCCAGCACAATCATGAACGCTATCTGGACCGGAGAACCCAGCGTGGTGTATGGCAATGTTCGTAACGATAACCTGATCGATAACCTGCCGCAGGGCTGTTGTGTCGAGGTGGCTTGTTTGGTTGATGCCAATGGTATTCAGCCGACAAAAGTGGGTGCTCTTCCGTCTCATCTGGCGGCGATGATGCAAACGAATATCAATGTTCAAACCCTGCTGACGGAAGCGATTCTGACGGAGAATCGCGATCGTGTTTATCACGCGGCGATGATGGATCCGCATACGGCTGCGGTATTAGGGATTGAGGAGATTTATGCGTTGGTGGATGATCTGATTGACGCACACGGCGAGTGGTTGCCGGCCTGGTTGCATCGATAAGGTCCGTCTCGCGTCTGCCGGATGAACGTTATCGACATCCGGCAGTATGTATATTTAGTTAGCGCTTACCAACCCGTAGCGATGCAGCTGTACGCAGTGAACTCGCGCCAGTACAAGCACCGTCGTTAGCGCGCCGAGCAGGGCGCAGAACATATCCGACTGGGTGTCCCATGGATCGCCCTGCGTACCAAGGAAGTCATCCGCGCCTTGTCCCATCGCCAGTGCCGCCCACCATTCAATGAGCTCATAAGTGGCGCTGATTGCCAGTGCTACACAGCAGACTAAAAACGCTAACATCTTGCGGCCGCGGACAACATTGCCGCGGACTAAAATCTCTCTTGCCGTCAGAGCTGGCACCAGTCCCTGGAAAAAATGACCCAGTTTGTCATAGGGGTTGCGACTGAGATCCAACCACGTCTGCACTTCAAAACCAATGGGGACTTTGGCGTAGGTATACATGCCGCCAACCATCAAAATGATGGCATGAAAGAAGATGAGCGTGTAGAGCATGGGGGTCAGCGGATAACGCTTCATGGTGGCGAGCAGCAATGGCACAACAATAATGACCGGCGTCACTTCCATCAACCAGGTCAATTTCTCGGTGGCACAGATGCCGGTGTAGATAAGGATCAGCGCCAGCACTATAGCGCCAGTGTTCAGTATTACAGGATTCAGTGTGCGGAGCATGGTGAATTCACAAGTAATGGAAAATATTACTATTCACTGTGAACGGCAAAAATTCAACGCCAGTTAATGAGGGGGTAAAGTTGGCCCGGGGGGATCGCTGGGCTGGCCCCCACAATTTGGTGTCAGTCCAGCGCCGGGCCGAATAGGTTACTTCGCGCAGTTAGCGCATTGTTTGCTCACGATTTGCTGGAAGAAATCGTTGCCTTTGTCATCGACCAGGATGAAGGCAGGGAAATCTTCAACTTCGATTTTCCAGATAGCTTCCATTCCCAGCTCCGGGTATTCCACGCATTCCAGATGCTTAATGCTCTGCTGCGCCAGTACAGCTGCCGGACCACCGATGCTACCTAAGTAGAAACCGCCGTGTTTATGGCAGGCGTCGGTCACTTGCTGGCTGCGGTTACCTTTCGCCAACATGATCATGCTGCCGCCATGGGACTGCAGCAGGTCAACATAGGAGTCCATACGACCCGCAGTGGTTGGACCCAAAGAACCGGATGGGTAACCTGCCGGTGTTTTCGCCGGGCCTGCGTAGTAGATCGGGTGATCTTTCACGTACTGCGGCAGACCTTCGCCGGACTCGATACGTTCTTTCAGCTTCGCGTGGGCGATGTCGCGACCCACAATGATGGTACCGCTCAGCGACAGACGGGTGGATACCGGGTACTGAGAAAGCTGGGCAAGGATCTCTTTCATCGGACGGTTAAGGTCAACTTTAACCACTTCGCCTTCGCCGGCCTGGCGCAGAGATTCCGGGATGTACTGGCCTGGGTTATGCTCCAGTTTTTCAATCCAGATACCTTCGCGGTTAATTTTGGCCTTAATATTACGGTCTGCGGAGCAGGAAACGCCCATGCCTACCGGGCAGGATGCGCCGTGGCGAGGTAGTCGAATCACGCGGATGTCGTGAGCGAAATATTTCCCGCCAAACTGGGCGCCGAGGCCGAGTTTCTGGGCTTCTTCCAGCAGTTCTTGTTCCAGTTGCAGATCGCGGAATGCCTGACCGTGAGCGTTACCTTCAGTCGGCAGCGCATCATAGTAGTGTGTGCTGGCCAGTTTCACCGTTTTGAGGGTGCTTTCTGCTGACGTACCCCCAATCACAAATGCGATATGGTACGGCGGGCAAGCTGCGGTCCCCAGCGTACGCATTTTCTCGACCAGGAAATTTTTCAGTTTGCCGGGAGTCAGCAGTGCTTTCGTTTCCTGATACAGATAGGTTTTGTTGGCAGAACCGCCGCCTTTTGCCACGCACAAGAATTTATATTCGTCGCCGTCCACGCTGTACAGGTCGATTTGCGCAGGCAGGTTAGTGCCGGTATTCACTTCTTTGTACATATCCAGCGCCGCGTTTTGCGAGTAGCGCAGGTTATCTTCAATATAGGTATTAAATACGCCTCTGGAGAGCGCCGCTTCGTCACCGCCACCGGTCCAGACACGTTGGCCTTTTTTGCCCATGATAATGGCCGTGCCGGTATCCTGGCAGGTTGGCAATACGCCTTTGGCGGCAATCTCGGAGTTTCTCAGGAATTGCAGCGCAACATATTTATCGTTTTCGCTGGCTTCAGGATCATGGAGTATGGAGGCGACTTGCTGCTGGTGTTCAGGGCGAAGCATGAAGGAGGCATCGTGGAAGGCTTGCTGGGCCAGTAGCGTAAGTGCTTCAGGTGCTACTTTCAGGATTGACTCGCCTTCAAACTCGCCGACGCTGACATGATCGGATGTCAGCAGGTAGTACTCAGTTTTGTCTTCCCCCAGTGGGAAAGCCGCCTGGTAAGTGAATTCAACTTTTGACATTTGCTTCCAGCCTTTTCATTTTTATCAGGAATTTAAAAATTCTCTGCGTCTTAAAGGTGGCGTGCCGCACCATAGCGGACGGCACGCGAAGTGTGCTTACAGGAAACCGTACATTGCGGCGAAGACCCAACCAAAGACACAGGATACGCTTACGCCGATCAAACCAGGCAGAATGAAGCTGTGGTTGATAACGAAACGACCAATGTGGGTGGTACCTGAACGGTCAAACTGAATAGCAGCCAGATCGCTCGGGTAGGTCGGCAGAATGTAGTAACCGTAACATGCCGGAGCAGAAGCAACGATGTACGCTGGATCAACCCCGATAGCCAGTGCGACCGGAACGATAGCGGCCAGCGCTGCAGCCTGAGAGTTTACAAACTTGGAGACTAACAGCAGGACGATCGCATAGGCCCACGGATGTTCTTTCACCATCTCGCCCAGTACGCCCTGAATTTCAGACATATGCGCACCGAACATGGTTTCGGCCATCCAGGCAATACCGTACACCGCAACAATCGCGATCATACCTGAACGGAAGACTTCATTTTTTGAGATAGATGCGGGATTAGTTTTGGTTAAGATGATAATCAATGCGCCAGTCAGCAGCATGAACATCTGGATAACCAGTACCATTGACAGCGGTTTGCCACCAAAAGAAGGGCGCAGTTCAGATACTGCACCGAGCACGGCAACAACGGCGATGGCCGCGAGGAAGATCCACATTGCCAACCAGTTACTTTTCGGCAGTTTTTTGTCTAACAGCGTTGCCGTGTCGCCATACACATAGTGATGGTTTTCAGGTACGGAAATAAACTTCTGGAACTCTTCGTCTTTATCCAGATCTTTACCACGGAACCAGCTGAAAATACCGATAGCCAGGATACCCAGCAGGGTAGATGGAATGGTGATGCCGAGCAGGTCGAGGAATTCGAGGTGCTTGCCTTCAAATGTCACGTTACCCAGCATCGCAACCAGCGAGACAACGGCTACGGAAACCGGGCTGGCGATAATCCCCATCTGTGCACCGATAGAACTCGCCGCCATTGGGCGTTCCGGGCGAATATTGTTCTTAATGGCGACGTCATAAATGATCGGCAGAATGGTATACACCACGTGGCCGGTACCGCACAGGATAGTCAGGGTACAGGTAACAAATGGAGCTACGATAGAAACGTATTTTGGGTTACGACGCAGTAGCTTTTCAGCAATTTGCAGCATAACGTCAAGACCGCCGGAAGCTTGCAAGGTTGCAGATGCGGCTACCACGGCAATAATAACCAGCATTACATCGACAGGGGGTTTACCCGGCTGGAGATGGAACACGAAAACCAGAATAACCAGGCCGATACCGCCTAACAAACCCAGCGCGATACCGCCCTTTCTGGCGCCATAAAACAAACATATTAATATTATGAGAAGTTGTATACTAAATAACATTTTATTTACCCTCGCGAAAAACCCAGTCAATTTTTTGAAAAATGGATCTGTGGCACATTCTTTTTTGCCGGAATAAGCATCAAAAAATGGTCAGTATTCGATATGTCCGTATTTGCGATTAATGTTTAAATGTCTGGCTAGAATGTTTTTATAAATTTTTGGAAATATTTAGCTTTTTTCTATGGCATTGATCAGAGGAGAGAATCCTCAGGCGATGGGAAGTCGGGCTGGTTATGAAGCGCTGCAGCTGACGCTGTAGTTTGGCTGGCTTACACCATTTTTCCGGGTGCTGACCGTCGGTTCTACGTTGTCCGCTATTACGTGAAACACCGGTATACCAGGTGAGAGTATTCTTTATGTGATCGCGGTCACGCCATGTCATGTGGTAATGAGTCTGGCGTACGGATACGTTTATTTGCTCACAAAAATGTACGGTGTCCATAGTACGTAGCATGGTCTCCATTGCTACCAGTCTAGATTTTTATGTCTGATTAAATTCAGACTAATCCTTTAGGAGTAAAAATACACACTCTGTGAGTTAGTTAATACTTAATTAACTTTTGTTAGCGATTTTGAAATTAAAAACAGTGTGATATTTATCAATAATAAAATAATAAATTTAACATGTCCGATACAAATATATTTGATCTAACGCAAATTCATTGTTTATCTGTTTTTGTGAGCGAAAAAGGGATTTTTCATTATTTTAATAATTGTTACTTTTATATAACGAATAATCCCCGGGAGAATTTTATTGGCAGTATTGTTTAAGTAATGAGTAATGCTCTGCCTGAACGCGGTAGCGGTAAACCGGTCGGCCAGTAACGCCATAGTGGATGCTGGTAAATAAGATATGGCAGTTGACGAGCCAGATAAGGTATTTACGGCATGAGACCCGGGAGATATTAACCTCGTTAGCCAGCTCATCCGTGGAGAACTCCTGGTCCTGGTGCTCGTCAATCCACTGGCACAGCGTACGTAACGTCTGTGGTGTCAACCCTTTGGGTAAGCGCCGCGTTTCCTGCTCGCTGGAAGAGCTGCCATGAATCAGTTGGTCAAGCTCTGACTGTTCATAGTACTGGTGCTTCTCCATATCCGTTTTCTTTTGGAGCCAGTTGGTTAAGGCTTCTTCAAAGCGTGAGGCCTGAAACGGTTTGATCAGATAGTCAACGACACCGTAGTGGAGTGAGTCTTTGATGGTTGTCGCATCGGCGGCGGAGGAGATGACGATGACATCACATTTACAGCCTTCACTGTGCAGAATGGGTAGCAGGTCCAGACCATTTTCTTTCTGCATATAAATATCCAGTAGAATTAGGTCAATATGATGTTCGCCATGAAAGATGATCTCTTTGGCTTTTTCGAGAGTAGAGGCCGTTCCGCAGCAATGAAAACCAGACAGCTGCGCGACATAACGGCGGTTTAACTCCGCTACCATTGCATCGTCATCGACAATTAAGACATTGATCATCTGCTGGCCCTCTCACCATTCCACGGTAATTGTACAAAAAATTGGGTGAAGACCCCAGGTTCGGATTCGACGGATATATTGCCGCCAACGTTTTCAACCTGTTGTTTCACAAGTGCTAAACCGACGCCTCGTTCGGTTCCTTTTGACGAGACGCCCTTCTCAAAGATGTGGTCGATGTGTTCGGGGGCGATCCCCGGACCATCGTCATTCACTTCGCAATGCAACCAGCCGTGTCGATAATGTAAGGATACGCTGATCTCTCCCCCCGGTTCTTGACCTAGCGCCTCCAGGGCGTTCTCAATCAAATTACCCAGTACGGTGATCAACACCGCCACCTGATCTTCATTACTGTTTTCCGGCAACTGGCTTTCATTACTAATGATCAGGCTATGACCTAAATCAGATGTGCGATTAATCTTACTGAGTAAAAAGCCTGCGATCACCGGTGATTTTATTTTGCCTAACAGTGAGCCAATCTCTTCCTGATAATTGTTGGCCGTCTTAATGATGTAAGTTTCCAACTGCTTATAACTTTTCAGGTGCAACAATCCCAGAATCACGTGTAACTTGTTCATGAATTCGTGGGATCGTTCACGAAGTGCATCGGCATAGTTGACCATACCATCCAGACGTTGCATGAGTTTACGGACTTCTGTCTTGTCTCGGAACGTTGAAATTGCCCCGATGATTTTGCCATTGCTCAGTACTGGAACGGTGTTGATTAAAAGCAGTCGGTCCTTCACTGTGATCTCCTCATCACGGCGTGGCGTTCCATCACGTAGCACCTGCGAAAGATCAACTACCTGAGACCACGCATGGCTGAGTGTGGAGAGCTGGGCATCATCTTGCGACTTACGGTAATCCAGCAGCTCCTGAGCGGCCTGGTTTATCAGTGTGACTTCACCACTATCATCAACGGCAATGACCCCCTCCTTTATAGAGTGCAGCATCGCCTGGCGCTGTTCGAACAGGTTGGATATTTCATAAGGCTCCAGACCAAACAGAATGCGTTTGAGAACCTTCACCAATACCCAGGTACCTAGTAACCCAACCAGAACGCCAAATAAGATGGACCAAAAGATACTGCCGCGGCTGTTATTGATCTGTTCGGTGACCCTGCTTAACTCGAGACCAATCGACACAACACCAATCTGCTGGTGATGTTCGTTATAAATGGGGGTGAAAACGCGTAGCGCTTTAGCCAGAAAGCCGCGATTAATTGCAACGTTCTCTTTGCCCTGTAACGCCAACAGGATGTCGTCGCCTTTAAACGGTTGGCCGATACGTTGTGCTTCAGGGTGTGAATAACGAATGCTTTTCATATCCGTGACAACGATGAATAAAAAATCGTTGCGCTTATTGACCGCCTGAGCAATTGCCTGGATACCACTGTCCTCAGGCTTTTTCTTGAGCCCCTCGCGGATTTCAGGAGAGTTTGCCAACGTTCGCGCTACCGCAAGTGCTTTGTCTGCTAATGCATCACGTGTCGTGTTGCTGATTTGCGAGAAGTAAATCAAATGAACGACGAGCAGCACAGAGAAGAGGACAGCGCTGACCATGAGGATCACGGTTGTGCCGAGTTTCATCGGGCGTTTGCGTATAGCAGTTCGTTGCAGAGGGTGTCTCATCGCAGTCCTGGAATCACTATTTGTACGGGTATTATCGCCTGATGAGGTACGTAATTCAAAGGTAGTAGGGGATCCGGGTGTTCCCGCCGCCATCCCTTCTTATATATGTAGTAGAAAACGGCCATCCGTTATTTTCTTTCTATATAGAAAAGAGAATTCAATGTTGGTTTCTTCTTTTTCCGGGATGTGATGCAGGAAATATTGGCGACTTTGTGGATAACTCTGTGTGTAAATGGGTATAAAGCGGGCTTTTGCTGTGGAATGCAGCAGTCAGTCATTTTTCTGTCATTTAAGGGTTGCGGGCTGAGGGAAACTCCCTATAATGCGCCTCCATCGACACGGCGGATGTGAATCACTTCACGCAAACAGCCGGTCCGGTTGAAGAGAAAAATCCTGAAATTCAGGGTTGACTCTGAAAGAGGAAAGCGTAATATACGCCACCTCGCGACAGAGCGCTAAAGCGCGTCGCAACTGCTCTTTAACAATTTATCAGACAATCTGTGTGGGCACTCGAAGATACGGATTCTTAACGTCGCAAGACGAAAAATGAATACCAAGTCT